>NZ_JBALOX010000011.1:80881-188121 GCF_036965165.1 Bacillus sp. JJ1521
AATTGAATTTGATTTAATTCCATATAACACTCCATTTTCACCAAGGACTACCTGTCGAACAATATCCGGGTTAGGGAGCATACATATAATAATTTCTGTAATTTCAGCAATAGCTTTAGGATTGGGCTGAATTACTGCACCTTTGCTCTTAAGTGATAAACATAAAGATTCTTGTACATCGTAAACATGTACTTCCATTCCTTCTTCTAATAAATGACCAGCCATTAAACCACCCATTGCACCTAAACCTATAAATCCAATTGTTTGCTTTTTATTCAAAATAATAACCACCCTTAATTTATTCTATTAGTTCTCTACGCCTTCACTTTGGAAACCTTTACAAAAATCTTTAATAAAAAAGTCAATCATTAGTTATTTGTCAAAACACTTTTTCAAAAATNNAACTAGAATTTATTAAGGTATATTAATGATTTCTTAAGGAAAAAAGAAAAAAACTGGCAGTTTCTAATGTTAACCTGTTAGAAAGCCCCAAGTATGTCTCGTTGATTTTTTCAACTAATCGATTCATTGTTTCAGACATGTTATCCACAGATGCCTGGAAGTCTGTGATTTTTGTGAGTAAAAGATCAATCGTTTCATTCCCAATGTCAGCCGCCTGAATCACATTTTCCGTTTGAGTACTCAGGTGTTTGAAACCTTTTACAAGCTCCTGGACAACTTTGTTAAGATCATCGCCGGATTCGGTTATGGTCGTAGCTGCTTCATTTTGCGAATTCATTCCGGATGAGATTCCAGAAACCGCGATCGTCATCTCATAAAAGGAATTTCTTCGATAAAAATGAATAATCATTCATATTTGAAATTTAGGTCAAACCAACAGCTAGGATTCAAATCATATTTAACCTACTCTTTCTTTTAAGAGAACTTTTTTAAAAATAGAGCAGTCTTTACCTATTAGAAACCACTTTAATAAAGTATAAGAACCCTTGGTATGTGTTAGCTTAAATAAAAATGGCTTAGGAGAGCTAATATGCAAAAGTCTGCATTTATGCTTTTTGCTCTATTCGTGTTGTTTCTAACTGCATGTTCTGGAAATAAGGAAGAGAATAACACAAATAAGAACAATGAACCTCCAGAACAAGCAAAAGATGAAAAGATCGGTGTTGACAAAGGTTTATTAAATGTCGAAATTACACTACCTGCTTCCATGTTTGAAGGGGAAGATATCGATCAGTTGATAGCCGACGCGAAGGCAGAAGGAGTTAAGGAAGTTATCCAAAATGAGGATGGCTCCCTGACATACAAGATGTCAAAGGCAGAACATAAGAAAATGATGGATGAAATGAAAACATCAATCCTTGAGACAATCGAAGATATGAAAACAAGTGAAGATTATGTATCAATCAAAGATGTGACCTATAATAAGGGTTTCACTGAGTTCACCTTAGTCGTCGATAAAGCCGCGTACGAAAATAGTTTGGACGGGTTTGCCGTTTTCGGTCTTGGAATCTCAGAAGCCTATTATCAATTGTTTAATGGTGTAAATGAAGATGATTATAAGGTAACCATATCCGTAAAAGACCAGGCTACAGGTGAGGTTTTTGGTAAAACGGTTTACCCAGACGATTTAGAAAATCTAGATACAGAAACAGAATAAACGGTTACGTGACGGGAATCCCACCCACTATATATTGCGACCCTGCCCGGTCGCTCGCACAGTGTACCTGTCCCTCTGTCCCACTAAAAATGCCTGTCATCACAGGAAATATCCCATAATGACAGGCATCAAAAAATTACATCATTTTACTTAATACAATCGGTGATTGCTCTCTTTTTGAAAAGGCACGGAAGCTTACTGTGAAATGGAAATCCTCATTTTTTAATTGATATTGCTCGAGAACTCCAGGTCCACAGCTCGCTGATCCTAAACCTTGTTGCTTGTAATCTACGTTAAAGGTGATAAAGTCATCCTTCACTAAATCATAGGTATGGTTCGCCTTTTCTAGCGTTTCAGTCGAATAATAGCTTGCACTAAAATCGAAGCCTGGTTTTCCAGCTACTAGTATCCCAACTCCTGATAGGTCTGTTAACGATGCCCATCTCACTTCATGACGATTTCCATTTTCCTGCGGAACAACATAGGATGTGTGCAGCTCATCTACCGTCTTCGACCAAACCCCAAAACGATTTGCTAGTTTACTATCGGAATAAGATTCACCTGGACCTCTACCATACCAGTCGACCTGATCCAACTGAGGCTTCAATTTCATTTGTAGGCCTAGCTTCGGTAATGTAGTCGATGACTCACCTTGTTTCTTTCCGTCCACTTCAATCCTCATAGACCCACTATTGGAAATCGTATACGTCATTGCTGTATCAAAGCCCCAGGCATGTGTAGAAGGAGCTAGTCGAGATTTCACGTAAATTTTCACCTGATCCTTAGTTGGTGATAGCTCATACTCAACCACTAATACGCGACTTTGCATACGATCTAGACCGTATTGTCTCCACTCTGCCGCCTCTTTTTTAACACTAAATTCTTCTAAGCCTAGTCTGTCGTTTTCTGTTGGCGCTCTCCAGATGTTAATCTTTGGGCCTTGTTCTACTAATTCGATCCCTTCGTGCTTCCATGATTCGAGTACCCCATACACTTTATCGAAGCCATACTCGAAAGACTCTCCGCTTACGACAAGCTTATGTTCAGTTTCCTCCACGACTAAAGGACGATACTCCCTACTATCATTCACTTCCACAGGCTTCGTAACAGGCAATTCAAATTGGGCCCAAGCAACTTCATGACCCGCTTTTGCCCATTTTGTATCAGTTGACTGATTGAACTGAAGGTTTAACCAGTAATCGGTGTTAGCCATTTTCACGATTGGCCATGCAAAAGGAATGGAAATTTCCCCTGACTCTCCAGGAAAAATAATAGGCATCTCTAGCATTCCACCATCTAATACGTTTCCATCTGAAACAAGAGACCATGAAATCGTGAGGTGATCTAATGTATTAAAATTGTACAGGTTCTGTAAGCGAACAGTTCCATTTGTAAGATCAATCGCCTCAACTCTTACAGGTTCAACCACTTTTTTATATTCTAATAAAGCTGGAGATGGAGTGCGATCTGGCATGACAAGACCATCGATAACAAATGTGCTGTCATGAGGGGTTTCCCCAAAATCGCCGCCATATGCAAAATATTCCTTGCCATCTTCTGTATATTGGCGAATACCATGGTCTAACCATTCCCACACGAACCCACCTTGAAGGCGTTCATACTTATAAAATAAATCAAAATACTCTTTGAACCCACCAGGTCCATTCCCCATTGCATGGGCGAATTCACATAAAATATGTGGTTGAGCCAAATCCGTTCGGCTACCTAATTTCTCCATAATGGCATGAGGCGTATACATGGTTGAGAACATATCAGCCGCTTCATGCAGACGTGTTGGGTTATTATTCTCTTGCGTCATAATGAAACGAGTTTCCCCTTCATAATGAACAAGTCTTGTTGGATCCTTTTCCCTTACCCACTTGGCCATTTCGATGTGATTTTGCCCAAATCCAGATTCATTTCCTAACGACCAAATAATAATAGAAGGATGGTTTTTATCTCGTTCTACCATTCTCTTCATTCGGTCTACATACGCATCCTTCCATTCCGGATCCTGACTTAATTGGTGTGGCTTCCCAATAAAATCAAATCCATGACACTCGAGGTCTGCCTCATTGATGACATATAACCCATACTCATCACATAAATCGTAAAAACGCGGGTCATTCGGGTAATGCGCCGAACGCACTGCGTTGATGTTATGCTGCTTCATAAGCTCAATATCTTTTATCATCCAGTCGAGCGGAACTGCACGACCTAAGTCTGGATGGTGATCGTGACGGTTGACCCCTTTAAAAAGAATCGGCACCCCATTCACCTGTATTAAGCCATCCTTTAATTCCACCTGTCTAAATCCAACCTTCGATGGGATTACTTCGATAATATTTCCCTTGTCATCCTTTAACGTCATAACCAGGTAATATAAATACGGAGTTTCCGCAGTCCATTTTGATGGATTAGTCACTGGTATACGAGTATCGAACTTTGCTTCACTTGACCCGTCCAATTGAAATTTTACTTCCCGTTTCGCTTCTGCAATCTCACTATAGTTATGATCAAACAGCTGAATGTCCAACTGATATTCCGCTGAACTTCCGACACGTGAATGCACGACAGATTCAATCTGTAATTCCGCATCTTTATACGTTTTATCCAAGTTCGTTTTTACAAAGAAGTCGTGTGTATATACTTTCGGTTTTGCAAGTAAATACACATCTCTAAAAATACCACTTAACCACCACATGTCCTGATCTTCGATATAGCTACCATCTGACCACTGATAAACCCGAACGGCAATGGTATTTTCCCCTTCATGAAGAAAGTCTGTTACATCGAATTCAGAAGCCATGCGACTCCCTTGACTGTAACCTACAAACTTACCGTTGATCCACACATGAAAGGCACTATCTACCCCTTCAAAACGGAGAAAGACTAGATCACTTAGCATTTTACTATTTACATAAAATTGACGTCGATACGATCCCGTCGGGTTTACAGTCGGTACATAGGGAGGATCGACAGGAAATGGATAGCGGAAATTTGTATAATGGGGGTTACCATACCCATGTAACTGCCAGCTCGAAGGAACCTGTAAATCATCCCACTTACTAGTATCATAGTCATTTTCATAGAACGAAGCCGGGGCATGTTCAGGAGTTTCGGCATAGTGAAATTTCCACATACCATTTAATAAGGTAAAACCATAGGCACGGCCTCTTTCAAAACTAAGTGCATCCTCTACACTCTGATAAGACATAAAATAAGAACGATCTTCTAATCTGTTCCTATGAAGTATATGTTGATTTTCGTAATCGCTTAACTGCATCATTTTTACCTCCATGTCACAAGGGTTCTGGTCCCTCGTCCCACCTTATTTTTAAAGGGACAGTGAACCTGTCCCCATGTCTCTTGATTATTTAATTGCACTTCCAAGCATGCCTTGGATAAAATGTTTTTGTAGTGCAAGGAAGAATATAATAATTGGGACTGTTGCAATCAATATCCCAACATTGATTTGTCCATAGTCAATGATCGAAACACCCCGTAGACTCGATAACGCAACTGGGAATGTGTACATATCAGTTGAAGTCGTTACTACTAATGGCCACAGAAAGTTATTCCATTGGGACAAGAATAAAAAGATGGAAGTAGCTGCAAGCGCTGGCTTCATAGACGGAACCACGATACGAAAGAAAATCCTCATTTCTCCTGCCCCATCCATACGAGCCGCTTCAATCAATTCTGTTGGAAAAGCCAAAAAGTTTTGTCTCATCAAAAAGATGGCAAAAGGCGTAACAACAGTTGGCAAAATAAGTGCTACATACGTATTTAATAATCCGTAATCCGCCATCATCCTAAACTGAGGAATAAGGAGCGCCTGATACGGAATCATCATTGATAATAGAAAAGTCGTAAAAATAAACTTATTTCCTTTAAATTCAAATTTCGCCAAGGCATAGGCAGCCATTGTCGAAACAATTAGTGCCAAAATCACATAAACACCCGAAACAAATACGGAATTAAACAACACGCGCCAAATATTAAGGCTCTCATTTAAGTTCGTAAAGTTCGTTAAAAATTGATCTCCAAACGTCAAAGTCGGGGGATTTGAGAACATTTTACTCGTATGATTTGTTGCACCAACTAGCATCCAATAAAATGGGAAGATTGAAATCAAGATACCAATTACCAAGAGAAGATAAAGTCCTGCTTTTCTCGAGAATCTTGATGCTTTATTTTCCTGCATTATTTACCATCTCCCGTTACTTTTGATTGAATAAGTGATAGAACCGCAACGATAACAACAACTACATATGCAATTGCAGAAGCATAGCTAAAGTCATAATATTTGAATCCATAATTATAAATCATCAGACCAAGCGTTGTAGTTGAATCCCCAGGTCCACCTTTTGTAAGGTTAAATGGTTCATCAAACAGCTGTAAGGTCGCGATTGTTGAGATAATTGAAGTGAATAATATAATTGGCTTCAATTGAGGTATTGTGATGGAGAAGAATTGTCGAACCTTCCCAGCACCATCCATGGAAGCTGCTTCATAGGTTTCCTCTGAAATATTTTGCATTGCAGCAAGATAGATAACCATGTTATAGCCCGTCCATCTCCATGTCATTGCAATAATAATTGAAACCTTTGCCCAAAATGGGTCATTCAACCAAGGTATAGAATCAATACCCAATAGACCTAAAAATTGATTCAAAATACCTTTATCCATCAGAATGATAGAGAATAAAATAGAGTATGCAACTAATGAAGTTACAGCTGGCAGAAAGAACCCTGTACGGAATAACCCCTTAAACTTTAATAGCTTACTATTTAATAGAGCTGCAAGAATAAGTGCAAATAGAATCATAATCGGCACTTGAACTATGAATATGATAAAGGTATTAAATAGAGCTTGATGGAATGTTGTGTCCTTGAGCAATCGTACATAGTTATCAAGTCCAGCAAATACGTAGACCCCACCTTCAGAGGTTTGAAAGCTCAAAATAAAGGAAGAGATAATCGGGTACACCGTGAATATAAGAAATAAAATGAGCGCTGGGGCTAAAAATAAATACGGTGTCAATTTTGTTTTGCTGATTCGATTCATCATGTTGTTGTCTAACCCCCTAATTCATGGGAGGGGTAACGAAAGTCTCTTTTGTTACCCCAGCTTTGTTCATTATTTTTTCATTCGGTTTTCAATATTTTTCTTTGCCTGTTGCATTGCTTCTTTAGCACTCTTACCGTTCAATGCTTCACCTTGTGCTTTTACAATCTCATCACGGGCAATTGGATCATTTTTTGTATAAGTGATGGTTGGAATCTTGTCCATTTCGTCTGCTAAGAAACGCCAAATTTTTTGATTTCCGAAGAATGGTACTTCTTCATCAAACATTGCAGATTCAAACACCGGTGCATAGGTAGGGAATAATCCGCCATCCATTGCAATCTCTTGTGCCTCAACACTTGTCGTAAACCATGATAAGAAATCATATGTTTCTTGAACCTTATTACCAGTTGATGGAATTACAAATGAACTACCACCTTGAACAGATGAACGAGATCCATTTTCCTTATGTGCTGGTAATGGCATTAAGCCCCACTTACCGTCTGTGTCAGGCGCTTGTTGTTTAATCGTTCCAACTAACCAACCACCCGCAATAACAGATGCAGTATCTGAATTCGCGAATGAAGTTACCCATGCATCCCATCCAGTCACACCCAGAAGAGCATCTTTATCATGTAAACCTTTTAATACTTCAAGAGCATTTACAGAAGCCTCACTACCAACGGTTAGATTATTATCCTCGTCGTAATAACCTTCACCTTCCTGGTTTAAAATGATTGTGTATACATTCGCATCTGCTTGGTCAAAGCTAAGCATCGCTTTCCCAGTTGCTTCTTTAATTTTTCCACCAGCTTCTACGTAATCATCCCACGTCTTGATCTCTTCAGGATTTACGCCCGCTTCTTCAAAAAGATCCGTACGATAAAATATAGCAGCTGGGCCTGTATCAAAAGGCATTGCATAAATATTTCCGTCTTTTGAAGCAGCATCTATCTTAAATTCAGGAAAATCCTTCTTGAATTCGTCATAGCCAAGTTCACTTAAATTTGCAAATGCACCAGGGAAGGCTTCTAGTTTACCTTGAAGCTCATCGTCTGTTTGAAGCATTCCATCCGGTAAGCCTTTCCCACCAGCTTGCAAACCTGTTGTTGTTTTACTCTTGATGTCCTGACCACCTGTTTCAATAATTTTCACTTTAAAATCAGGGTGATCTTCTTTATAAATTTCAGCAGCTTTTTCTAAAACTGGAACGTTAATATTGTTTGCCCAGATTGTGATGGCATCGTCCTTTGATGCACCTTGTCCACTTGAATTACCACTTCCACAAGCAGTTAAAGAACCAGTTAGTAAAATACCAGCCATTAGCAAACCAAATTTATTTTTCATAAAAAACACCTTCCTTTTTTAGCAAATTGTTTACTAATGGAATCATAACATTTTTAACTAAACATGTAAACGGTTAATTTAAATTATTTTACTAAAACATTATTCACTTTTTTACTAATCATTTGACGTTTTTTCCATTACATAACAAGAGTCATTTTTACTCTCTCCACGCAATATATATTTCATACTATGAGTTCGGGTATGCTGAAAAAATGATTCAAAAAGCACAAAAAAAGCGAGCTAGTTCTGCTCACTTTTTCTCATCTATTGACGGTGTACTTTTTCGAAAAACTGGTTTCCCTTGTATATATACCGTTTTCGCCGTTGTTCTATTTTTAGTAAGCCTTTCCTCTACCAAATCCAACCCAGTTTCACAAAGAGTTGGAATATCAATATGAAAGGTTGTTAATGGTGGGGAAACATATTTCGTTACACTAATATTATTAATACTAAAGAATGCGACTCTTTGGGGGATGGGAATTTGCATTTCATTAAATGCTTGAAGAACCCCAATCGCTAGTGGATCTGTCGCAACACAAAATGCTTCTGGGAGATTATCTCCCATCTCCTCAATTGCCTTCATTGCAATTTTATAGCCATTTTTCACCGTACTTGACGGCACGATTAAGATATCCTCTTCTATTAATTTGTTTTTTTCACGTTGATAGTTTCTGAATGTAATCTCCCTTAACTGGGGAATAGGTTCTTTTGTCTCAACATCATAATCATCCGCTCCAATAAACCCTATCCGGTTGTAGCCAAGCCCTTCAAAAAACTGAATCATATACTCAGTCATCAGCTTCAAATCAGGTAGTACAGCATCTAGATTTTGAGGGTCCCTGCTTGTATTTAAAAACACGCCATGAGGGGTAATTTCCTCTAAGTATTTGATTTCCCGATCTGTTAACTTTCCAATTGCAATAAATGCAGTTGAATTTTTATTTACCTTTTCAATACCATCGTCGATGTGATAACGAACCAATTCAATTTTCCGTTGTTTTGCTTGCTTTTCAAGCTCTGTCCGAATTCCCTTAAAAAAAACGTCTTCCAGTTCTTCTTCATTGGATATCCAATATAGAAAAGCAATATTATTTAATTGTGTGACGCCTTGTTTCTTCTTATATCCCATACCATCTGCAACCGCTTTTATTTTATCTCTTGTTTCTTCACTAACAGATAGATTCGCATCATTGTTTAGTACTCTCGAAACAGTCGCAATTGAAAAGCCAGACTTTTGGGCTATATCACGAATCGTAGCCATATTTTTCTCATCCCTTCTGTCTTTCCTCTACTTATATAGTATACGTGAATTGACGCAAAGTAAACAATTTTAGTAAACAAAATATTTTTTTAGTATAGGTAAATAGATGGCACCTTCTTTATTTGAAAAAACAAAAGAGGAGTAACCTGAATGAGCAGGCTACTCCCCTTTTATTATGCGCTGTATTAGTATGACTTGTTTTAGTTTAAAATATCCTCAATATCTGTTAATTCTTCTTCTGTAAAATGGAGGTTATTTAAGGCAGCTACATTATCCTCGACCTGGCTCACTTTGCTCGCACCAACTAAGGCTGATGTAACTCGTCCCTTACGCAGAACCCATGCCAGCGCCATTTGGGCGAGGCTTTGTCCTCTTTCTGTTGCAAGCTCGTTTAGCCGTTGGATTTTTTGTAAGACATCCTCTGTAATTTGATCTTTTTGAAGGTATGTATTTTCCTTCGCAGCCCTTGAATCGGTTGGAACACCGCCAAGATATTTATTTGTTAATAATCCTTGTGCCATCGGAGAGAATACGATGGACCCTACACCATTATCGGCCAACACGTCCTGCAGACCGTCCTCAATCCAGCGGTCAAACATTGAGTATCTTGGTTGATGAATGAGGAGTGGTGTGCCTAACTCTTTTAAAATGCGAACTGCTTCTGATGTTTGAGTAGGGTTATAGTTGGAAATTCCAACATACAGTGCTTTTCCTTGTCGTACGATATGATCAAGTGCTCCCATAGTTTCCTCTAAAGGCGTGTTCGGGTCTGGACGGTGTGAGTAAAAAATATCAACATACTCAAGACCCATACGTTTTAAGCTTTGATCAAGACTAGAAATCAAATACTTCCGTGAACCCCAGTCTCCATAAGGACCTTCCCACATATGGTAGCCTGCTTTTGTCGAAATAACCATCTCATCACGATATGGTGCAAAATCTACCTTCATCATCTTTCCAAACATTTCTTCCGCACTGCCTGGGGGTGGACCATAGTTATTCGCCAAATCAAAATGGGTAATTCCAAGATCAAAAGCCCTTCTTAAAATGTTTCTACCATTTTCAAACGAGTCAATACCGCCGAAATTATGCCACAATCCCAAAGAAATCGCGGGCAACAACAAACCAGATTTTCCAACACGATTATACTTCATTTCACTATATCGATTTTCGCTAGCTTGATAGACCATATATATCTCTCCTTCAATGGGACAGAGGGACAGGTCCCTCGTACCATTTTATGTTTATAGGGACAGTGGATTTTTTCCTTACTTTTCTTTAAAAATCTCCATCAATTCGGCAGTGGCGTCGTCTGTGTTTTGGACGTAGGAGACAAGGTGCTGCATTTGGCTGTTTTGAGTTTCAATGGACGCGGAAATTTCCTCGATTGATGACGTTGTTTCCTCAATAATAGATGCAAACTCATTGATTGAGGTTTCAATTGAAACAGAACTATTTCCAAGCATTCCCGAGATTACCTTCGCATGTGTTGTTGAACCATTTAACTCATTAACAGTTTGGTCAATTACAGTCAAAACATCCTTAGCAGCATTCGAAAGCTTTACACTTTCATGCATTTTTTCGGCATTTTCAGCCATCTGCTGTTGCGTGAGTGTTGTGCTTTTATTTACTTCTATTAAATTCTCAGATATTTGGTTTGCTGTATTTGAAGTAACCTCTGATAGTTTTCGTATTTCAGCTGCCACAACAGAAAATCCCTTTCCACTTTCACCAGCACGTGCTGCCTCAATTGATGCGTTTAGCGCAAGTAAATTGGTTTGTGAAGCAATTTCTTGAATTCGATCGGTAAATCCATTTGTCTCATTGATTTTTTCTACTAAATGATTCATTGTAGCCGCCATAGAACTTACAGAAGCTTGGAAGTCTGTCAGCTTTGAAAGTAAAAGGTCGATAGTGCTAGTACCATTGTCAGCAGCTTGCTTTGCATTTTCCGTCTGGTTATTAAGATGGGCCGCGCCTTGTACAAATTCTTGAATACTTTTGTTTAGTTCCTCCACAGATTGGGTAATCGAACTAGCTGTTTCAGTCTGTGTATTCATTCCAGCTGATATTTCCGAAACTGCAATCGTCATTTCATGGAAGGAATGCATTTGCTCCTCCCCCTGGCGACGAATGTTTGAAATATTTTCACTAATGGTTCGGCTGGTAGCCTCAAGTTGAGTAGCATGTTCCTGCCTCATTTGTAATAGAAGCTCAGTTTTCTCTTTGGTAGATTGAATATCATGTGTTAGTCGTCCAGTTACAAAGCTTTGGAAAAACAAGGTCATAATGATAACTGAAAAGATTAAGTAGTAGATAATAAGTTCCTTCGGTGTATAGCCAAATTCCTGACCTTTTGTAACGAAAAATAGAACGGTTATCACGGTGGCACAAGCCGCACCAAAGAATAACGTTTTTCGCGTATTGTAGATTGCAACCGTAGTTAATAGATAGAATGGTAAAAGGATGATGGGCGCTGATTGTGAGCTAGACATAATGACAAACAAAACCACCGATATTCCTATTACGGAAAAATAAGGGGTTTGCGTTAAAAATAGATTCCTAGCAATCAGTAAGTGTAAGATTGATAGAAATATCGCCCCACCAATTGCGATCGTAATAATCATTTGAAGCGGCTGCCCAATCGATAATTCAACAATGATTGCCAGTATTACAGAAATAAATGAAACAAGCCCGACCAATTTGTTTTTTCGAATAAGATCCTCTCGTTTTAGCTCTTCAGTGCTTAAAATTTTATCCCCCATAGATATATGTCCCCCATCGTATAATCTACCTCTATTTTACAATTCTTTCATAGATTTGAAAATAGGGATACTGGGAAAAATGGGTTTAAACATACGTTTGTTTGGAGTTTAAGCTATGGGGCGCAGGGGATCGAGAATTTAAACAAGCGTTTGTTTGGATTTGGGGATGAGTTAACATTAATGATGAAAAACGAGATCGAGTTTACTATATTTATAGAATGTGTTTATGAGGAGGTTTACATTGTGTTCAGTCGTAAAGCCAATTATGCCATTTTATTATTTGTCGTCTTCGGCGGTTTTCTTATATTTGGGTTATCAGAAAATGTGAAAGGTCCTGCATTACCAAGTATGGAATCAGAGTTTTCGCTTAACGAAACACAACTTGGTATACTACTATCCCTTAATTCGTTAGGCTATTTGCTAGCATGCTTCTTTACTTCAACTCTCGCTAATAAGATTGGAATTAAGCTGACTGGGATTCTAGCATTTGCCTCGATGGCAGTGTCGGGTGTGTTTTTGTACCTTTCAAATGGGTATCTTTCCTTAATGGCCTCATACTTTTTACTTTATATCGGAAACGGAATGCTCGAAATTGGTCTTGGAATCATGGCAGCTCATATTTTCACCAAAAATACAGGAACAATGATGAACCTTTCTCACTTTTTTTATGGACTGAGTTCGGTTGGTGCTCCGATTATCGGCGCATCGATGATGGGATGGAACGTCCTCGATGGTGAACTTGGATGGCGCGGTATGTATTTTATCATTCTTTCTTTATCCATTTTGCCAATCATCCCCGCTCTTTTGGGTAAATTTCCAAAGGCTGATCAAGATGAAAATGAAGGCGAAGCAACATCATTCCGTGGTCTAATGCGTGATCCGATTGCATGGTTAATTGTAGCCGTACTGTCATTTGGAGTAGTTTCTGAATTAGCCATTGGAAGCTGGCTAGTCTATTATTTACAGCATGCCTATGATTGGTCTCTAAAAAAATCGTCGGAAATGCTATCCTTGTTTTTCTTATTTTTTACACTCTCTCGTTTGTTTGCAGGTCCAATTACCGACAGAATTGGCTACACGTTGTCAACAATGCTCTTTTCTGTCTTTTCTGGGCTTTGCAGTTTGGCAGCCGTTCTTATCGGGGAATCTGCTGCTATTTTGTTTGCTATTGCTGGTATTGGAATTGCCCCCATTTATCCTACCGTTATGGCACTGCTTGCTAAAAAGTATGCAAATGGAGTCGGAACCGCAATCACGTTCACCGTTACGCTCATGGGAGTTGCAAGTGTGATAGGTAACCTCCTGATTGGGGTAATTATCAACACAGTAAATCAGTTATTTGGAAAAAATCCTATTCACGATCTCATTGGTCTTCAAGCTGGCTATATGTTCATTGCGCTACTAGCCATCCTTTGTTCGGTTTTCTGTGTGGTTTTATATAAAAAGCTTCGAGTTCAAAAGGGCGGAGTTATTTAAAAATTGGAGCTACCATGCGAAGGCAGCAATACCGGAATTACGGCATTGTTGCTTTTTCTTTTTTCAAAACACTTATATTACAAGTTTTTCTTATTATTAAGGGAGGATAACAATTCATTTAAGAGTTGTAAATTCCAGATAAATCGACAAACTTCATAATTTTGCTTATCTATAATAACAGGTGTCAAGGAGATAGAAGTAAGAATTAAATTAGACCATTAATACATATTTTGTATTTCAATAATACCGTGTCTAACCTAATCATGATTTACAAATAGAGGTGACAAAATTGGGAAATTTTCTACGCCAAGCTGTTCAGTTAAAAAAGAAAGAAGTCATAAACAAGCTAATTAAACAAGGAATATATAAGAAAAATGACAAGCATCTGTATGAATTGACTTTGAGTGAGCTTGAAAATGAGTTGCAAATGACCACGAATGACCTTGTGACGATTTCAAAAGGTAGATAACACCTTAAATTTAGCCAACTTAACATTTTCCTTTATTATCCATACAATGAATGTAACAAGCATAGCATAAAAAAAGAGAGAACCAGGTGCTACTGGCCCTCCCATTGTATAGCTCTTGCAAGAACTGCGGTGGCTCTAAAAGGTAGAAATAAACCCACACCTAATTCATAGCCACCAGGGTGGGTTATTTCATTTGGTTTTAAAGACAGCACAGGCATCCCTATGCTTCCATCCTCTTCCTCAATGCTTTAATCAGCTTCTCATCTGTCAAATAACTTCCTTCTACCCCAAGTTCATCGGCGATTTGGGCGATATGTGGTTGTTCTAGATAGGCTTGCTTTAGTTTTTCTTTATATGTAAATACTTCAAGACTAGATCCATCCATTAAGACTTTACCTTGATTGAAGACAATCGTTCGGTCAAATACTTCTGCAGCGAAATCCATATCGTGAAGAATACAAATGACTAGCCTTCCTTGATCACGAAGTTCATAAATGATTTCCTTTAATTTCTCTCTTCCCGCAAAATCTTGCCCCATCGTTGGCTCATCAAAAATCACAATATCCGTATCCATCGCTAAGATCGAGGCAATAGCAATCATTTTTCGCTCGGATAAACTTAAATCATATGGATTCGTTTCCAAATGCTCTACAAGGTTTACCTTTTTCAGCATTTGAATCGCTTTTTCCCTCGCCTCTTCTTCGCTATAACCAATATTCAATGGGCCGAACATGACCTCACTAATCACGGTATTTTTAAAGATTTGATCGTTTGGGTTTTGAAAAACCATGCCAATATCCTTTGCAAGCTGAGCTGCTGTATAATCTTTGGTATTATTACCGTTGAATAGAATTTCTCCCTCTGTTGGATACAACAAACCCTTCAATAATTTAACAAAGGTAGATTTTCCAGCTCCGTTTTGCCCAATAATTGCCGTTGTTGCCCCATCTAATCGTAAATCTATCCCTTTTAATACTTCAACCTCGGGTGTATAGGAAAAATGCAAATTGTTTATTTCTAATCGGCTCATACCTTACCACCAATTTCCGTAGCTAATTCTTTGATCGTTACAGGATAATATCCTGTATTTTTATTCTTTATTCCTAATGCTTTACTAATTCTTGTTGCTGCAGGAGCTTCAATCCCATGCTCTTGTAAATCATCCCTTGAAAATATTTTTCCAGGAACATCAAAATCAACAATCTGACCATTGTCCATTAGTAAAATTCTGTCGGCATAACTTGCCATCTTGTCCATTTTATGTTCTGCCATAATAACGGTGATTCCTTCTTTAGCTAGATTTTCGACTACCCTAAAAACCTCTTCGGAACCTTGTGGATCTAGCTGTGAGGTCGGCTCATCCAAAATTAAAATCCTAGGTTTCATCGCGATAACACTAGCAATCGCCACCCGTTGCATTTGCCCTCCAGAGAGGTCAAATGGATTTTTATCCTTTATCGTTGTAATATCTAATAATTGTAGGCTTTCTTCCACTCTATCGATAATCTGCTTTCTTTCCAGACCAATATTTTCTAAACCAAAAGCAATTTCCTCAAAAACGGTATATTTGGAGCCAGTCATCTGCGAAAACGGATTTTCAAATACTAAACCAACATGAGTGGAAATCTCCCAACTTCATGCTTTCTTATTTCTAGACCATCAACAATCACCTTTCCCCCATACCCTCCATTAAAAAAATGAGGGACGAGTCCCGATAACGCAAAGCATAGAGTTGATTTTCCAGCTGTATTTCTGCCAGCTATTCCAATGAATTCCCCCTCTTCTACTTCGAAGGAAATGTCACGTAAAGCTAATTTTTCCGTATCTGGATATTTATATTTTAATCCATCCACTTGAATGATGCTCATGATAGTATCCTCCAAACAATCGTCGCAATGAGTGCTACCCATAGTATTACTTGGATAAGCCCCTGATGGTGGTATTCCTTGGCAACATTTAAAAAGGTCTTTTTAATCCCGGTGTTAAATCCTCTTACTTCTAGCGCAATTGCACGTTCACGTGTATTATTTAATGAATTTAACACGACTGGGACAATTAATGGGAAAAATGCTTTCATTCGCACACGAAGATTTCCTTTCGTTTCCAACCCTCTTGCTGCTTGAGCATCGGTTATTTTTCCCATCGTTGCCCGCATTTGTGGAATAAGTTGTAATACAGATAGTAGGACATAACCTATTTTGGGCGATAAACCTTTTTTAATGAGAACCTCTACTAATTCATCGTGTTTGGTTGTCAAAATTAATATTCCAAACGCCATAATCATATTCATGACACGGAGCGTTAAGAGTGCTGCATAGCTTAGCCCTTCTTTATAAAAGGTTAGAATTCCAATCGAAAAAAGCACTGTCTCGTTTTCAGGATGAAAAAATCCTTGAACAATAATAATAGAAATGATTAATAACATACTAAGCGCCAGGATTGGAAGGATTTTACGGAATACTTTTCCTACCACTAGTACGATCCCACTAAAAATTGCGACAGATACTACAAATGGTAAATTTGGATAGATGTATGTGATGGCAATACTCACCATCACATACAATAGTTTTGTTAATGGGGCTAATTTGTCATGGATGAAAGATTTTCTGTCTACGTAAAGTGTCATCGTACTCATGTAAGCCAGCCCCTATAATTCTTCAATTTTATCTTTGCCGCGGAAAATAGAGATTAAGTTCTTTGGCAATCCTTTAAAAATGAAATAACTAATAATAACCGTTGCTACTTTGTCCGGAACATCTACAACGATACTATCGCCAAATGATGCTAACCAAATAGGAAAATCTTTCGACACTAGGAACGCATAGAATGCATCTCCCCACACATTTCCTGTTTGTCCTCCCCAGAAAATCACGTTTAACGGAGTGGAAATGACTGCAGCAATAAGACCAACAACTAAACCGACGACAATGACAGTCTTCAAATTTTTTAGCCAGCCTTTATAGGCCATGATCCCAACCACTAACCCAATTGCTCCACTTGTAACTGCATAAACAGTTGAAATTGGATCTACTGTGACGCCATATATTACGTTATTAATAATTCCAGAAAGAGCGCCTATAATAGGTCCTGCAAGCATACTTGATAGTACAGTGCCAATGGAATCAAGCCATAGCGGTAATTTCAGTAACCCCGCAAATAATTTCCCTAAGTAATTTATGCCGATTGCCGCTGGAATTAGGGCAATAGCCGCTGTTGACAACTTTAATGTCCACATACTTTTCTTACTCATCACACATTCCTCCTTTTATTGTGAAACATAATCAAAATTTGTAATTCTCCCCCTTTTATTTTACTACACCTCCATTTTATAATATTTGTAAAATACAAAAAAGTATATTTATCCTATATTCATGATTGGTATATTCAAATCATACAATATTTTCAGAAAGAATGTTTGAACGGAAAATTTTTGGCGGGATAGCTCTGTTTATGGGCTAGTAACTTAAAATTAGGGAAAGGCAGCTTTACTTAATTGCGTAGGTGTGCACGGATTTGCGTCGGTTCGAACATATATGCGTCGATTGCCACGGATTTTCGTCAACTCAACATATATGCGTCGCTGAAGGATATGTGTCGTCTTCTATTTATTTAGAGAGTTTACCAGGAAAGGTACAATCTCCGTCACTTAAGCTCAGCTATTCCAAGTGATTTGGTCAATAATTCATTTTTATGGCCGTTGGCAACAATTCTATAGCCGTTATTCACTTTCTATGGTCATTAGCCTATTTTCCCCCATTAAAAAGGGGCAGCCACCGGCTGCCCCTCACAATTATTAATTCAATTTAGATCTCAAATACGCATCAATAAACATGTCAATCTCGCCGTCCATGACGCTTCCGGTGTTACCAACCTCTACATTCGTGCGGTGGTCTTTGACCATGGAGTATGGATGGAAGACGTAGGAGCGGATTTGGCTGCCCCAGCCGATTTCTTTTTGTTCGCCGCGGATTTCATCCAACTCGGCTTGTTGTTTCTCGATTTCAAGCTGGTACAATTTCGATTTCAACATTTTCATCGCTTGTTCGCGGTTTTTGATTTGTGAACGCTCAGTTTGACACGTAACAACGGTATTCGTTGGTACGTGTGTAATACGTACGGCTGAGTCAGTGGTATTGATGTGCTGCCCACCCGCTCCACTCGCGCGGTACGTATCAATTTTCAAATCTTCACTACGAATGTCAATTTCAATGTCATCGTTAAACTCTGGCATAACTTCACAAGACACGAATGAAGTGTGACGGCGACCCGATGAGTCGAATGGTGAAATCCTCACCAAGCGGTGTACCCCTTTTTCTGCCTTCAAATAGCCGTAAGCATTATGTCCTTTGATTAAAAGGGTCACACTTTTTATCCCAGCTTCATCCCCAGGAAGATAGTCCAATGTTTCAACCTTGAATCCTTTTTTCTCCGCCCAACGAGTATACATGCGAAGGAGCAATGAGCCCCAATCCTGTGATTCTGTACCACCCGCACCTGGGTGAAGCTCTAAGATCGCATTATTTTTATCATAAGGCTCACTTAAAAGGAGCTGTAGTTCAAATTCACTTAAGCTCTTAGACAATTCCTGAATTTCCTCGTCTAGTTCTGCCTGTAAATCTGCATCTGGCTCTTCCTTCACAAGCTGATAGGTAAGCTCTAAGTTTTCATAGGATTCATTTAGATTTGTGTATTCAACTACCTGATCCTTTAATGCATTTGCTTCGTTAATCACCGTTTGTGCAGCATTTTGGTCATTCCAGAAGTCCTGCATGGACATCATTTCATCAAGCTCAGTAATACGCGCTTGCTTGGCCTCTAAGTCAAAGAGACCCCCTGAAGCCCGCTAATTTCTTAGCCATTTTATCAAGTTCATGCTTAATATCTACTAATTCCATATATTTTCCTCCAAGATGTAAGTCTCTAAATCCTTCTTTTATATCTTACTCATTTTTGAGGGATTAGTCCCGTTTTTTTTCGAAAGAAAAGGTGAGTAGCTTGGCTCTCACCTTTTCAAAAATTATTATTGACCATGACAGTTCTTGAACTTTTTACCGCTGCCGCAGTAGCAAGGGTCGTTACGGCCGATGTTAACGGCTTTTTGAACTGGGCGTTTCTTTGACTTTTCTTCGCCGCCTTCTTTTGGTTGAACGGCATGACCTTTCGCCACTTCTTCACGTTGAAGATTGTTGCGGATTTGCGCCTTCATCACAAACTTCGCCACATCATCCTCGATCGAAGCAACCATGTTTTCAAACATCGCAAAGCCTTCGAAATTGTATTCGCGAAGTGGGTCATTTTGACCGTACGCACGCAAATGAATTCCTTGACGAAGCTGATCCATTTGGTCGATATGGTCCATCCACTTGCTATCAACAGAACGAAGCACAACAACACGTTCAAATTCACGCATTTGTTCTGGCTCGATTTGAGCTTCTTTTTCATCATAGCGAACTTTAACCTTTTCAAAAATTAGTTCGGTCATTTCTTCAGGCTCTTTTCCGCGAAGATCATTCTCTGTCACGTCGCCCTCATGTAAAAGGTTCGCATTGACATAATCAACGATTCCTTTGTAGTTCCAGTCTTCCTCCACCTCATCCTTTGGAGTTTGGGCGTGAACTACTCGGTCGAGTGAGGACTTAATCATACTCTCAACAACATCACGAAGATTCTCAGAAGCAAGAACCTCATAACGCTGTTTGTAAATAACCTCACGTTGCTGACGAAGCACATCGTCATATTGTAAAAGCTGTTTACGAGCATCAAAGTTATTGCCCTCAACGCGTTTTTGCGCAGATTCAACCGCTTTTGAGACCATTTTACTTTGGATTGGCTGGGTGTCATCCATGCCAAGGCGCTCCATCATATTTTTCATATTGTCAGAACCAAAACGGCGCATCAGCTCATCTTCCATTGAAAGATAGAACTGCGTGATACCTGGGTCCCCTTGACGACCTGAACGTCCACGAAGCTGGTTATCAATACGACGGCTCTCATGGCGCTCTGTACCAATAACTGCTAGACCGCCAAGCTCCTTCACACCTTCACCAAGCTTGATGTCAGTACCACGACCAGCCATGTTTGTCGCGATCGTAACAGCACCTGCTTGTCCGGCATGTTCAATAATTTCTGCCTCGCGTGCGTGATTTTTCGCGTTCAAGACATTATGCTTAACGCCTTTTTTCAATAAAAACTTAGAAATGATTTCAGACGTTTCAATCGCAACCGTACCAACTAAGACAGGTTGTCCCTTCGCATGTCGCTCCGCAATATCCTCAGCAACCGCGCGGAACTTACCTTCAATTGATTTATAAATTAAATCAGGACGGTCATCACGGGCAATCGGACGATTCGTTGGAATCACGACAACATTCATATTGTAAATGTTGCGGAATTCCTCTTCCTCAGTCTTCGCTGTACCCGTCATACCTGAAAGCTTCTCGTACATACGGAAATAGTTTTGGAATGTAATCGTTGCTAGCGTCATACTCTCATTTTGAATTTCGACGCCTTCCTTCGCCTCAATTGCTTGGTGAAGGCCTTCACTATAACGACGCCCCTTCATCAAACGACCAGTGAACTGGTCAACGATGACGATTTCCCCTTCATCCACCACATAATCAATATCTCGGTGCATACTTGCATTTGCTTTTAACGCTTGGTTGATATGGTGAATCAAAGCCACATTTGAAATATCAAACAGGTTTTCAATGCCAAACACTCTCTCAGCCTTTGAAATCCCATCTTCAGTAAGCTGTACACTCTTTGTTTTTTCATCATAAGTGTAGTCTTCTTCTTTTTTAAGAGTGGTCACAAATCCGTTCGCCTGCACGTAAAGGGATGTCGACTTTTGAGCAGAACCGGAAATAATCAGCGGTGTGCGAGCCTCATCAATTAAAATCGAGTCAACTTCGTCAATTACGGCAAAATAAAGCGGACGCTGAACCATTTGTTCCTTATAAAGGACCATGTTATCACGAAGATAGTCGAAACCAAACTCATTGTTCGTACCATAAGTAATATCAGCGCGGTACGCATCAATTTTTTCTTCACGAGACATTGAGTTTAAGTTCAACCCAACACTTAGACCTAAAAATTCATAAAGCTGACCCATCTCATGCGCATCACGACTAGCAAGGTATTCGTTGACAGTAACAACGTGAACTCCTTTACCAGTGATTGCATTCAAATAAACAGGCATCGTAGAGGTTAAGGTTTTACCTTCCCCTGTTTTCATCTCAGAAATATTACCTTCATGCAGGGAAATACCCCCCATGAGCTGTACGGGGTATGGGTGCAGACCCAAGACACGCTTTGCCCCTTCACGAACAACAGCGAAAGCTTCAACTAATAAATCATCAAGTTTTTCACCTTTTTGATATCGTTCCTTGAACTCTTCGGTTTTGTTGCGAAGGTCCTCATCCGAAAGCTTCTCCATGTCAGGATGAAGTGCCTCAATTTTATTGGCAAGTGATTCCAAGCGCTTGATTGTGCGTTTGTTTGGATCAAAAACTTTGTTTAAAATTCCAAGCATTGTGTACGCTCCTCTATCGTGAAAATGTGCTATCAGCCGATCGGCTGACTTGATTACAAAAAATAAATTAGGCTAAAACGAAATATCTTCTATTTTACCACTAAATAGGACAAGGGTAAAATATTATTGGGTTTCGCGATGTGAGGGGATTCGACAAAGACGAAAAGTAGAAGCGCCTGTCCAGCCCTGACAAGCACAAGACGAGACGGCATGAAGGTTGTCCTTTGACCTTCCTGACGGATTGGCTTGTGACCTCGAAGGGCTTGGTGCTGAACTAGACAAGTATAAAAAAAGTACCCCGAAGGATACTTACATCGCATAGCTGATTTGATTTCGACCATTTTCCTTCGACGCATATAAAGAGTTATCCGCTTTTTCAATCGCTTGGTAGAGATTTGACGAGTCGATAAGCTCCGCAACCCCAATCGATACCGTTACTTGAAGCCTCTGGTCCTCCACATAAAACGGAGTTCGTTCAATCCCGCTACGAATCCCAGAAACAATGTTCATCAACCTATCCTTCGAATCCACCTCTAAATACAAAATAAACTCCTCACCACCATATCGTCCTAGCAAGGAAAGGTGCGACGGAACAAGTTTCGTTAACGTGAACGCCATATTTTTTAAAACTGAATCACCGTGGAGATGACCAAACGTATCATTAATCTTTTTAAAATGATCAATATCAATCATTACAATGTACTTCTGTTGAGAACTTGTCCCTTTTTTCATATAATTTTCAAAATAACGCATATTATAAAGCCCGGTCAGAGGATCACGCTCCGCATAAAACCGTAGTTTTCGCTTTAACACCACTTCCCTGTCCAGCTGGCTAATGAAAAAATACAGAATAAATGCCGACACTTGGAGTGCCAAAATCCGCACAAAATAAATCTCACCGAACACTTCCACACCATTTGGCACAAGAAAAAGAATCGGCAAATCAGAGGCAAGCCAGCACGCCGTCATGAGTAAGAACAACGAAAACGGGCTTGGCATCGCTCTTTCTTTTTTATGAAAAAGAAGAGCCAGTAAAACGGGGAGAATCATACCGAATAACACGCCTGGCATAGCTCCCACTCCTCCCATGCCGAGCCTCCAGCTAACTGTTAACACGAGAGCAGGAATCGCATGCTTCCACCCCAACAAAAGGGTGAAGATCACCAAAGGAACAAGGCGAAGATCAAACTGGTAGCCCTCATAGCGGATCGGCAAATAAAAAAGAAAAATCACACATGCCGAAGTGAGGAGGAGAACGCTCCCTGAAAATATATATTTATTGATGGACTTTCGATTCGTCACCAAGATGCTTATGCATAAATACATGAACAAAATAATCGCAATATTAGAAAGGGTTGGTTGAAGTATAGTAATCATAGATATCCCTGCTTTATTGAAAGTTCGATAGGCTACGAGTTGCCCGCAATTAGTATTATCTACGATGTAAATGTTTTTGGCTATGGGGGTTTTCCCCTATTTTTTCAAAAAAGAGGCAGCCTAATGAAAAGGCTGCGCTCTTGGAAATTTGTTATTTAGCTAGGTTCAATAATGCCGTACTTGCCATCCTTCCGGCGATACACGACATTTGTCGTATTCGTCTCCGCATTTGTGAAAACGAAGAAGTTGTGGCCGAGCATATTCATTTGCAGAATCGCTTCTTCACTATCCATCGGTTTCAAATCAAAACGCTTCGTACGAACTAATTCGTAATCCTCATCCTCCGGTGCTTCCTGAACAGCTGTCATCGTTCCAGCTCCACCATTAGCGAACATCGTCTTGGTAGAACCTTTCTCACGAAGCTTACGGTTGACTTTTGTTTTATGCTTGCGGATTTGACGCTCAAGCTTATCGGTCACAAGATCGATTGCCGCGTACATATCCTCATTAGACTCCTCAGCGCGAAGCACAAGCTGCGGCATCGGAATCGTAACCTCTATTCTATGATCCTTTGCATTATTTACTTTTAAGTTAACATTTACTTTGGCATTTGGAGTGCTGTCAAAATAGCGTTCAATCTTTCCGAGTTTCTTCTCAACATACTCTCGTAATGCTGGAGTTACCTCAATGTTTTCACCACGAACGTTGTAATTCATACATGAACTCCTCCTTTTAACTCTAATGCATTGGACACAGCCAAGACCCTTTTTAGGGTATCCAACCTGTGTATCAATATAACCTCTTATAAATTAAGGTTATATGTACTAATTCTACACACACCTCCCCAATTCCTGCTTTTTCGTAAAGGAAATTTGAAGAAATTGTGAATTTGTAAACATTAATTATGAGAGTGCGATGTCTAGTGATGGAACACCATTTGGTCAGGGGTCAGGCAAATCATCCCATTAAAAATGGACATAGTAATCCCACTACTCCTTTTTTATGAGTTTAATGTAAATTTGTAAACAATATGTGTAGGTGTAAAAATATATGCATGTCTAAGGCGAGTTATGAATGGAACTTGTGTGGTTTCTAAGATGAATGTGCTCGAAGAATTCTTCAGTAGTAGTATGTCCAAATTATGGGGGGAATATTGGCAAACTGGAAGTTATTTAACAGTAGTATAAATATGCAGGACAATGGATAAATTTTATCATCGCCTCACATATTAATTTTAAGGGTGATAGATATGAATTTCGACTATTATATACTTATATTATTGTGGATTGGCATACCGGTTGTGCTTTGGAAAGGGGTGCCCCGAAGCAGACTACGTGAAGCAATTGCTACCTTTTTATTTTTTCAAATGTTGACCTGGGTATTTGCCATCGGGCTCACATATGCAGGTTTACTTGAATCACCGGTTCGGTTTTTTCCACATGCATCAAAGGTCAGTTTCACAAATGAATTTTTAGTTTTTCCTAGTGTTGCTGTCTTTTTTCAGCTAAGCTTTCCCAAAAATGCAGCATATAAAAGGCGAGTGTTCCACTACATGCTATGGGTTGGCATCATTCTCTTCATTATGCTTTTATTGGGGACATTTACAAATACGATGACCGTAAACAAAGAAAGTATGTTAAGAAGCTTCTTTAATTTTATCATTGAATTATGGCTATGCCGCCAATATGTGTTATGGATAACCGAACAGCCTCTTCCTAGTGGGGTTAGAAGCTCATGAAGATGGAGCATATGATTTTATACATGATTTATGGATGTACTTTCATTTCATTAGCCTATATTCCAAAGAGTAAATGGAGAGAAGCAAGCATCGCCTTTTTGTTTCAACAGACTGTTACGTGGTCTCTTGGGTTAATACCTGTCGAATTCCATTTGCTTGAATACCCTGCTAGGGAACTCTCCAGCGTCAATGGCACTAGCTTATTATTTGAATTCTTAGTTTATCCGATTATCGGTAGTTTCTTTTGTATCTATTATCCACGAACAAATAAGAGGTGGAAGAAGTTTTTATATATAAGCGGCTTCTGTTCGGTACTAACCATATTGGAAGTCATCATTGAAAAATACACGGATCTTATTCATTATATCCATTGGGACTGGTATGTTAGCTGGCTATCTATGTACGCTACCTTATATTTATTATGGGTATTTTATAGCTGGTATTTTAAAATAGAAAAGAACCACACATAGTAGGAAAATTCTAAAAGTGTGGTCACGAATTAGTCACCTTTGAAAATTTGATAGTTGTTTTTTCCACGTTGTTTCGCCTGATACATCGCCATGTCGGCAAATTTTATTAATTCAATAGCATCTTTACCGTGCTGAGGATATAGGGCAATTCCTATACTAGGTGTGACCACTACATTTTTCCCCAGAATCACAATTGATTGAAATTGTTCGATAATCCGATTTGCCACCATCACACACTCATTCTCATTTGCGTCAGGCAATAAGACCATAAACTCATCACCCGCTAGCCTTGCTACTGTATCTTTTTGTGCAACGCTTTTTATTAGGTAATCCCCCGCTTGTCTAAGGAGCATGTCGCCTCCTTCATGCCCAAGTAAATCATTTACTTGCTTAAATCCGTCCAAATCAATAAACATCATACCAAACGTACCCTTGTTTTTTTCTGCCGTGGACATAAGATCATCCAGTTTATCCATGAATGCTCGGCGATTCGGCAAACCAGTTAACGCATCCTGATACGCCATTTGCTTGATTGTTTCAAATTCCTGATGTTGCACGGTGATATCCCGAGCGATCAATTCCCGAGCAGGATGTCCCTTAAAATCAACAACAGTAGATAAAGTCTCTAAGTCCAAGGTTGTTCCATCAATTCTTTTGATTTTAATATGATATTTAAGATGGCTGTTAGGATTTTTATTTAATTGTTCCCGATATTTGTTAATACTGTCCTCCGAATCGGGATGAACAAAGTCTTTTAGGTCACGGTTCAATAATTCAGATGAACGATTTGAACCCAATAACTTAACGCCGGAATCATTAATATAGAGGATTTTCCCTTTCCTATGGACAATAATCGCTTCAGGCGAAAATTGAACCAAGCGTTGATATTGCTCCTCTTGCTCATGCAATTGGCGAAGAATTTTCTTACCAGTATACAACGCCCAAAACAACAAGGCGATTTCGATTAGAGGACTCATAAGGTCGATAATGACTTCATAGTAACCCTTATCTTTAAAATGAAGAAATGTAATCACCTTATCATCTAGAAAATCCGTGATAGATAAAAATAAGATAAGAATAGATATGACAATAATCCGTTTACCGTATAACTCCAATACAGTCTCCTTTCGGCAATCCAGCCGTCTTAGCAGAAACCCCACCTTAGACCTGTGATTTTGCGCCCTCACCTTTTAGCAAGTTTGCCCTTATCGTTTTAAGCAGAACAAACTATTAGTAGTATGCAATGATTTGAAGGACGAGTAAATGAGTAATTATTGTTAATTGGCGTGAAAATAGAGTCAGCGCATGAATTTGTCCATGCGCCTCTCATAGATCGATACGTGCTGATCATTTATAAGCGTTGTTTGAATGGGGGCTTACATTTCTTCAGTAGTAGTTTATCTAAATTGTGGGGGGAGATTATTGGTTATATAGGAAAAAATGCCACCTTGAAAAAGATGGCATTTAAAGGGCAAAACTTATAACTCAAAAATGAAATTTCAATTTCTTTTATCAAAGAAACTACCATCCAAATTATAGGATTCATATGGGTTGCGGTATTTTTTTTGAGGTTCTTTTGATTTATTTAAAGTCAAAATATCTTGCTTAATTTCTGTAAAAAGGACTGTAAGCTTTTGTTTAATCACTTTGTCCATTTCGACAATTTTTTCTCCAATTCGTTTATCCTCTAAATTACTCGGCTGAACTATTTTAGTTAATGCCAAATCTCGTTTTTCTAAAAGTTCCATTATTTTTTCTATATACTCTTCCCTTTTTTCCTGATCAGGTTGTTGCTCCAAATGTAAAAGGAGTTTTTCGGTCAGAATATATAACTGGTTAATAGCCATTAAGCCATTCCACCCGTTTTAAATTGTTTAGCTCTATTTATACGAATAACCTCTTTCCAGGTATCACGAAATTCGATAACTAGATCCTCAGCTTCTTCTAATAGTTTTATATCATTATTGATATTAGCTTCAATTAATTTTCTATTAATAAAATCATATAAACGACGCATTTCCTTTGAGATTTCATAATCCATGTTTAAAGTAACCATTAGTTCACTAATAATGTTTTGGGCCTTACTTATATTAGTATGCTTACCCTCAATATTCTTTTCTTGTATTGATTTTTTAGCTAATGAAATAAACTTGAGGCATCCATTATATAGCATAAGTGTTAATTCACCAGGGGTTGCAGTAAAAACAGAATTATCCTGATACGTTTGATATGGATTGTGTACAGACATAAATCATTCTCCTTTCAATAATGCTAATTACTCCTTAGAAACCCATCATTCCCATAATGCTACTAGATTGCTCATTAAACTTTGCAAGAGCCTGTTCCATCGCAGTGAATTGTTTCCAATATCGATTTTCAATCATTGCTAATTTATTTTCCCAGACCTTCATACGGTCCCTAAGTTCAGATAAGTCTTGACCAATAACACTATTATTTAAATTATCTGGGCTACCGACACGACCAGCCTTCTTATTCAACTTGTCAATTGAGCTATTTACTTCGTTATAAATCCTTGAAGCTATTCCATCTTCTTTGGTAAAAAGATTCATGATTTCATCAGGGTTATCTGTAATTGCTGCCCGTAATTTTTCTTCATTAATCACAAGTTTACCATCTGTTGAAAGATATTCCGTAGTTATGCCAATTTCAGAGAGCATTCGGATATTCCCTGTTGGAATACTATCAACTGGACTGTACATACCCACACGTAGTTCATTCAACGTTCCTCTAATAATAGAGTCATTGGAAAGAAGCCCCTTTTTGGCTGCCTCATCCCATTTTTCAACTTCCTTTTCTGATAAGGCTTCCCGTTGCTCATCCGTTAATGGAGGAAAATCTCTGTTACGTTTTTCTTTTAACTTTGTGTTTAAACTATCAATTAGGGAGTTATAGTCATCTACAAATTTTTTTATATTATCAAAAATTGATTGAGTGTCGGAGGATATACTTACATTTGTTGGACCTCCAGATTTTAACACCTTAATGTCCATACCAAATACACTCAAATTATTAGTTGAACTAGTAACAGTAGCTCCATTTACTACAACTTCAGCATTCTTACCAGCTGCCTGTGGTCCTGTAGGCGTCAATGTTGTTGGTGTAATTGCTCCACCATTTACGATTGCATTTGCAACCCCAAAAGTACCTCTATCTGAAATCGTAATTTTTTGATTCGCACCTAGATCCTTTGTCGAAATGACAAACCTTGATGTAGCCTCATCAAAGCTTGCACGTAAGCCAAGAGATTTCCCGCTTGCATCAGTAAGGTTAGCAATTTTACTTGCAAGACTACCATATGTAGTCGTGTCATCAATAGTTATATCTTGATTTCCTGTGGCAGTTTCAATATTTATAACCGTTGTTTCTCCTGTTGCTAGAATCTTATCGTTTAGCTTAACATTGCTACCACCAGACGTAATTGCATTGGCAGATGTAACTTTGGCTACTTCCGCAATTGAGTTTACTGATAAAGTATAATTCCCTGGTACTGCGGATCCTTTTGCAGTAACCGACGCCAAACTTGAATCTGATGCGGATGCCTTATAGCCGTTAAACGAGTATTGAAATCGTAGTTTATCCACGCTTTTATTAAAAGTGGCTAGTTCTAGATTTACATCTCGATACGCGTCACGTTGCCACTCTAACCATTCCCTCTTCTGAAAAAGATTATCAAGAGGCATTCTTTCCGCTCTCATCAAGTCAGTTATGATCTGTGTCGTATCTAACCCCGAAGCAAAACCTGTGATTCTCATTTGGTTATTTACCACCTAGAGCACCTCCATTAAATTTTATTATCAATAAATAACCCTAAGTATTCTTTCATTGAAGCATAAATATCCAATAGCTTTTTGGGTGGTATCTCCCTAACTATCTCTTTTGTCTCGTCATTAATTAATGAAACATAATAGCTCTCCAGTTTTTCATGGTACACATATTTTAACGAAGTATGTGTATTACCTAACATAGAGTTCATATCTTTAACAATTTTATCTAATTCTTTTACAGTAATATCTTTTTCATTTATCTCTTGTTGTAATTTGCTTTCAGGCTGTTGGTCTAAGTTGTTATGTTTCTCTTCTATTAATTTAGTAGGAGAAGTACTAATTTTTACCTCTCCAATTGAATTCCTTGAAATAGAATCAACAGAGCCCATATTTATCCCCCTAAAAGGTTTTTCTATCTTTTATATCGGTAGATTCTGATTAAGTTTTACATATTATGTTCATTAATCTTTTTTTAACTGGTTCATATTGAAATTAGCAGAAGAATAATGTTTGGCATATTACACTTCCTTTACTTCATAAATCGACTTGATATTTTATTTGCTAATGACCAAATATATCTTTCAATCTTCCATTAATTAAAATAATGATAAAGGTTATACTAACTTCATGTTCAAAAAAGAAGAGCAACCATTTTCTTAATAATGGTTTGCTCTTCTGTTACTTCTGATCAATGCTTTAAGATGAATATATCTTAGTCTTTATCTCAAGAGTTGTAAAATGGCTTGGGGTTGTCCATTTGCTTGGGCTAACATTGCCTGGGATGCTTGTGTTAAGATATTTCTCTTCGTTAGATTCATCATTTCAGACGCCATATCTACATCTCTAATTCTTGATTCACTTGCTTGCAAGTTTTCTTTATAATTTTCATTGTTATTCAAAATATGCTCCAAGCGATTTTGCTGAGCCCCAAATGTTGCTCTTTTTTCTGACACAGATTGAATGGCTTCATCAATCGCCCAATTGCTTCACTCGCTGAATTTACAACATCTACCCCACTTACTCCTAATGAGGAACTGGTTACGTCAACTAAATCAATGGTTATAGTTTCACCTGCATTAGCCCCCACTTGCAAGATAATTGGTGGCGAGGTTACGACATAATCCCATTTTTCTGTAAAGGAGTTTACAACATCAAAGTTCGTATCTGTTGTATCTGCGGTCCAGCTTGTGTAAGACCCAGTTTCTTCTATGATGCTTTCAGCAGTTAAAATACCTCCACCGTCTGCATCTAAACCACCTATTGCACCGGTGTCGGTATTCGTTAAATCAATTTTATAATCATTGCCACCAATAAATAGATTTTTAGCGTCTGCTTTAAATTTAGTAACAAAATCATTTAGACCTGTAAATGCCCCAGACGAAGCAAGACGAAGTGCATCATCTAGATCATCGGATTCATTATTATCTAAATGTTGTAAAATCGTTCGTATACCTGCACTATCCCCAGCATCTTTGATTTTTTCATGAATGTAACGAACCGCTGTATATCCCATTGAATAGTCGAGGCTAGTTTGTCCCCAATATGCATCAGTTCCGTCACCAATACGATTAATCATTTCATTCATTTTCGAAACGCTGATTGCTCCATCCCTTACACCATCTTCCGAGTCAAGCCTCTCATCAGCTCCATGGATAAACTCAGCAACCCCTTCTGTAAACCACTTTGGCAATGCAGTAAAATTCATTGTTCTTCCCATAATCGCATGAACCATTTCATGTGCAATAATACGATCATTATACATAGGAGCAGTTCCACCATCATCACTCATAACAGGAATAAAATCTGAAAGGTCAATGTGTAATTCAAGGTCATCCAGCTTTCCAGTTCCACGATCATAACCTCTTACAAATGCTAATGTTCCACCTTTAGCCCCTTGATCAAATTTAATTGTCAGTTGAACATTATCAGCTGTTAATCCATACTCAGATTCCACTCGATTAACAGCCTCCGCTAACCAACCTCCTTGTTGTAAACCTGCGACCACCTTATCAACCTCAGCTTGATCAAAAGTTACCGAATTCAAGATATGTCGATTGTTAAAATGAGTATTGATTGTAATATTATCTATTTCTTTATTTAACTGTGAAATTTCAGCTTGCATTTTTTGTTTATCTTCTTGCGTGTACGTAGAGTTGGCAGCTTGAACGACTAATTCACGCCCTCTTGAAAGCAGTGAATGAATTTCCTGTAATCCACCTTCTGCTGTTTGCAATAGAGAGATTCCATCTAACGTATTCCTTGTAGCTTGGTCTATACCTCTTAATTGATTTCTCATTTTCTCAGATATTGCTAGCCCTGCTGCATCATCTGCAGCACGGTTAATGCGATAACCGGACGAAAGCTTTTCAAGAGAACTTTGTGCATATATAAGATTATTTGTACCAAGCCTGTGAGCATTTATTGCTGTAAGATTGTGTGTGATTCTCATGGTATTCACCTTTATAAATAGTGTATTGTCTTTATATTATATCGGCAAAAGTCTTCCATTTTTTAATGACAAAAACTTGCTTCGAATTTAAAAAGTAGTTTAGCTAACCTTGGATGGGTAGGAACAAACGCTATAATTTTACCAAGTGTTACAATTGGGGATTGAACCATAATTGGTACTGGAGAATTGGTAATAGAATCCGTGGTAACAAAAAATATTACCTCTCTTATGCAGAAGTTGGAGGGTTTCAGCTCAAGAAATAAAATTTCCTTTTTAACCAATTGATCATAGACGCTTTTACTTAAGTTTAATTGGACGACAGTCATTCCGAGTTTTCAATAAATCAGTCATGATTGATTTACCGCAATCCTCCTATTTCAAGCAAATGCATTTATAAGGAACAATTCGCATAAAAGCACCTCCTTAATTGATACGATTTTGTACCAAGGGGTGCTAGGGCTTACATTGCAAGAGCAAAATTATTCACAAATTTTTAATGTATTCTTAATAATATTTATTTCTCTATAGGTTAAATACTGGCTATTAAGTAAATCTGAAATATTATTTTGTAATTCTTTAATCATAAAATTATAAATGGAGTAACAGTTTGTTAATTGATTCTTTTTAATTTTTTCACACATCGAAACCATATATGACCATTCAGAGTATCTAGCGTGATCTCTAATTTCAGGTACTTTTTTAGAAAGATATTCAGTTCGCGTTTGAAAAGCATATAAGTATTCACTTAACAATTGAGGTGAAAGCTGTTCTGTTTGGATAAACCGTGTCATATTGCTTGCGTGTTTTGTAAAACGATAAAGTGGTTTTCCTCTAACGACAATTTTATTGGCATTTGCAAAAACTCTGTAAACAACGTGTATATCATCAACAAGTACATTGTCAGGAAATCTAATATTGTTAAATAGTGTTTTACGAAATAACTTCGTAGGAGGTGCAGTATTATATTTTTCTCGCTTGAGAAGCTCATCAATTCCTTGTAACTTGTTATACACTTTATACTCATCAAATATAAAATATGGTTCAAGATTTCCATCAAAGTCATTCCAACTACCACAGATTGATATGTCTGCCCCATTTTCACTTATTAAATCCCATAAAAATGCTAGCAGCTGCGGCTCGCAATAATCATCGTCATCAACAATTGTTACATATTCACATGACGCATTATCTAATCCAACATTTCTTCCGTTGGAGGCTCCTTGGTTTTCTGAGATATGAATCAGTCTTATTCTACTATCTTTTTTAGCATATTCTTCACAAACTTCATCACTTCCATCAGTTGAACCATTATTCACTAAAATTAATTCAAAATTTGTGTATGTCTGTGCAAGGATACTTTCTATTGACCGAGACAAAAAACATTTTCTGTTATATGTGCACAAGATAACACTTATCATAGGTATTTCATTACACACTAGAAAATCTCCCTTATAAAAAAACTCAAATATTACTCTTCCTTTATTCATAAATTCTTATAGCAAATTGTGAATCCTCAATTCCCATTTCTCTAATTTGTTTCACGATTGAATCCACAACTTGTTTTCTTTGAGAAGCAACAATGATAAAAACATCCTCGAGTGTGACAGGATACAATTCTATTAGACAATTGGGTAAACATACAGGTATGCCATTAATAATACTTCCACTTTTTTGTTTACTATTATCTATAAATCCTTTTACCTTATAACCTGCATTTTGAATAATTCGAGCTGTACCTTCACCATTGTAACCAGTTGGAAACACATATACATCTTTATTCTGTTTACCTTCAACCAAGCGTAATGTACTTTCTTTAACTAAAGATTGGTATTGAAGAAGACCTTCAAAAACACCAAAACTCTCAATGTAATCAAACAATTCATTTTTAAGTGATTTAGCAATATCAGAAGCTAATAAATCACTGTAAGCATTTAAAATTTTAGCTAACTCTTTTATTTGTTCAGTGGTATAAGTATCACACCTGGTTGCAAACAAACCAAGCAAAAAGTTCGCCCTTCTAATAAGTAATTCCCTTCGGGCATCTGTATATTTTTTTCCACGTGCAAATTTTAATAAGTGTAAGGCTACAACTAAATGAGATTTGCTGTTTAAATATGTCTTACTTGATGTAACCGAACCAATAGCTCTTGGTCTATAGTAATAAAATGGGTTACTCAATAAAGCAAAGTTTTCTGCACAGCAAATTACTTTAGGAAACCACTCCTCATCTTCCGAGTGATACCCTTCAGGAAATTTAATATCATTTTCTAGTAAGAGTTGGCGTTTAACTATAAACCTCCACGGGGTACATAGTAAATTCGGTAAACTAACAAGATATTTAGCAACCTCATTTGAATTAGCATTTAAAAAAAAGGTTTCATCTAGAGGAATATCTGAAGTTATAAAGGCTCCTCGCTCAGGTATACAGATAAATTGGCCAAATAGTACAGAAGGTGATAATTTAATCAATTCATTTGCTATGCGAGAAAAACTAGAATCAACATAATAGTCATCACTATCACAAAAATGGATATACTCTCCAGCAGCTATTTCAAATCCTGCATTGCGGGCACCTGCAGGAAGAGCATTGCTCTCGAGTTTAATAAGTTTGATGTTTGGATATTTTTGAGCATAGACCTTACAAATTTCTCCACTACGATCAGTTGATGCATTATCAACCAGGATAATCTCATAATCTCTAAATTCCTGTTTTAATATACTTTGTAGACATTCATCAATATAATTTTCTACATTATAAACAGGAATAATAATACTTAATAAAGGCATACATTCACCTCATAGGAAATATCTACAATCTACAACCGGCTTATCTGGGTATTTTTTGTTAATATTCGAAAAAACATCCCAAGCAGTGACGAGAACAAGAACATCAGAATCATCACAAGTACCTTTTAGATTATCATAGTATTTTATTTCTTTAATATCATATACTCTTGCAAATTCGTTGTTAGCAAATGGATCATAAGCAAAAAAATTCGTATATCCATTATCTAACAAGAGTTTGATAATTTTTGCTGAAGTGCTGTCCCGTACATCATCGGAACCAGGTTTAAATGATAATCCAAGTATACCAATTTTGTCATTTGTATTAGCAACTTGCATAATTTTATCCACCATAAACTGCGGCATAGAGTCATTAGTCGTAATAACATTTTTAAGGATTAATGGTTCGTAACCTTTCGATAGGGACTTTGCATACATTGCTTGTGTATCTTTAGGCAAGCAGTAGCCACCATAACCTGCACCAGGATAAATGTAGCTTGACATATTACCATTACCCCATCTTCGATCTAAATGTAAGATTTCAAATGCTTCCTTAATCTGAATGTCACCGATGGCATGTCCTATTTTTGACATCTCGTTTGAAAAACTAATCATAGTAGCAAGCATTGTATTGGATAAATATTTTATATATTCACCTGTATTTAAGGATACAGCGAAAAACGGGGAGTCGAAACTACTATATAACGATCGTAGCATACTTTCTCCTTTCTCATCAGCAACACCGCAGACTATTCGATCAGCATTCATCATATCTTCCCAACATTTACCTTCCCGTAAAAATTCGGGATTATTTGCGATACTAAATGTTTCACCGGGAATTATTTGTTTTGTTTTTAAATAAGGGATAACCCTTTCTGATGTTGTAGATGGGGGAACAGTTGATTTCAAAACTATTACACGATGTTTATCATCATTTAATATTGATGAAAACATATCAATTGCAGAAAATATATATTTTAAATCTGCCTCACCATTTCTCCCTTGAGGAGTACCTACACATAAAAATACAAAGTCACTTTCCCGAACATTTGCCTCTACCTCATTTGAAACAAAAAACTGTTTATCGATATGTCTAAGTAAAGCCGAGTCTAAACCTGGTTCTACAAAAGGCAACTTTCCTGAGCGAATAATGTCCCTTCTATCACTATCAACATCAAATCCATATACTTTATGCCCTTTTTCTGCAAGTGCCAATGCGGTAGTCAAACCAACAAATCCAAGCCCCATAACAGTTACGGTATATTTCATCTATTAAACCCCTTATTAATTATTTATTTACAGGCATCTTTATATTTAACACCATTCAAATAAACCTCTTGCATCCGTGGTGCCACGTTCTTTACATCATATTCCATTAATTTTTTTAAATTAACCCTCCTATTATCTGGCTTTTCTATTCTAGAGAGGATATAATCCGCCCAATACTTCGCATCTTTTTCTAATGGAATATAATCGACAAGTCCCAGATTTGGCTCTGGCTGACATGCATCTGAGACATAACAAGGTAGCCCAGCTGCCTGTGCTTCAATTAACACATTACCAAATCCTTCATATTTTGAAGGTAGTAAAAAGTAGTCGGAAGCACTTAAAGCATGAGGAATATTCGTATTTTCTCTCAACATTGTAACTTTATCTTCAATTTCTAATTTCTTTATGTGATCCCTTATTTCCTCTTCAAGTGTTCCAGGTCCTGTTAGAATTAAATGTATGTCTTTCCTCACTCTTAACATTTCTGCAAAAAAGTCCAGGAGAAATATTTGGTTTTTTTGAATAGCATATCTTCCAACGTTAATGAAATTTATTGTTTCAAAGGGTATCTCCAGTTCTTTACAAGCATCAACTTTTGGATAAGATGAATTTATAAAGTCTGATATTTTCACAGGATTTTTTGGCACATCTGCCCTAAAATCCTCCATAATATTTTTGCCAAATAAATATTGACATGCAGCTCTTGAGCACCCCCATATATGTGTTGCGAAATGCTTACAAAAAAATAATCTTAATCTCCTTGTAAATAAAATTCTACGATTTGGCTTATTTTTATCATCAAATCCTGTATTTCTACTATGAACAATCCTCACAGGAATTCCCATAAGTTTAGCTACGATAATTAAAAATCCATCAAGATGGGGATAGACTATGTGTATAGCTGAATAAGCTTCGTTAATTTTTAATATTTTATAAAAATAATATATTGAATAAAGATCCATAAAAACATTCCACTTTTTATTTCCCTTATGACTTGTCCTCTCAAATAGATTAAGGATCCTTCCACCATAGGATTCTATTTCATCATGAAAAAACCCCCTTTGGGGCTTTCTAACTATAAAGTCAATTAAAATCTTCTCGCGGTCTAAATTACGATATATTTCCATAGTAGTTTTCTCTATACCACCTACATCCATAGGGACTCCACTTACAAATAATACTCGCTTTGGCACTTTATCCATTTGTTTAACCCCTTAGTCTCATACTAGTCAGCCACAGCATAACAAACTGTTTCGTATATATTAATGTTGTAGTGTCTTAGATATATTTTATACTCAGGTACTATACTTTTTAAATATAAGGGAATTTCTATAAAATCAAGAGGTTTATGATATACGCAAATTGCAAGTTTAGGTTTATATTTTTTTATACTCTTTTCCGCACCTTTTAATGCTTCTAATTCTGCACCTTCAATGTCCATTTTGATAAAAGTTATTGGTTCATTATTAAGAATTCTATCCACATTGTCTACAGGTATTTCAATATTTCCATCTTCGTTAATGTTACTCGATCCATCGTTTGTTCCACTGAATCGAAATACATCTTTACTACTCCATAGCCCATAAGGTAGAAGTTTTATTTTTTCATTACCTTTAAACTTCTTTAAAAATTCTATATGCTTTGTTTCTTCAGGCTCAAAAGAATACAACTTTTTGAATTCACCCTTAGTTTGTCTAACAAATTCCTCAACCGTATCCCCCGTATAGCCACCTCCATCCACAAAAACCTCATGAGAGGTTAACTTTATAATTTCCGGATCAAAATATTGAGGTGTCTTACTCTTTAAAGGAATAAGATATTTAGGATTACCACTTATACAACAGTTTATTCTGTCTGTAAATATTTGTTTTGAACGATTATCAGAAAGAAAATTATAGACCAAGGAAACCTTATCTTTATTTTCATTTATGACTTCAGGGAAGTCACGATACTCATCTTTAGTAAATCCTGCAATTGGTAAAACTATTCTACTTTCAAGTTTTTTCGACTCTAATAATTCATAAATTTCTTCAAAGTAATCCAATGAAGTTATAGTTATAAAATAGTCCTTATACCTTCTATTCACTTCATCAAAACTAATAACAGGTATGCCTTCGATAGTTGTTCCCCATTTTAAAGGACTGTTATCACAAAAGATAATTTCTGAACAATATCTTTTTATTACCTTTAAATAATATTCCCCCCATTTACCAGCACCAAATAATATCATTGGTTTACTATTTATATGTTGAATGATTTGATTAAACGATTTAAAAAATTCTGGTCTCTTCTCAATATTTTCAATAAAAAATGTGTTATTCATTAATCGGTATCCTCACTTCACCTATTTAACAACTGCATAACAAACTGTCTCTGATGCACTGTTATTATAATGTCTCAATTTAAAACTGTACTCAGGTACAATCGATTTTAAATAGAGAGGTATTTCAATTAAATCCAGAGGTTTATGATAAACACAAATAGCAAGCTTTGGCTTATATTTTTTAATTGTCTTCTCTGCACCTTTTAGAGCTTCAATTTCAGCACCTTCAATATCCATTTTTATAAATGTTACAGGCTCTCGCATTAACGTTTCGTCAATAGAAACAACAGGTATTTCAATATTTCCGCATTGAGTTACTTGACTACTTCCGCTATTTTCGGAGCTAAACCGCAGAACATCATTACTTTTCCATAGACCAAAAGGTTTAAGCTCAATATTGTTATGTGAGGAAAGTCTTTTAAAAAATTCTTGGTGTTTAGTATCCTCTGGTTCGAAAGCGTATATTTTCTTATATTTCCCGTTTACAGCTTTTAAAAATCCCTCTACTGTATCACCAATATAAGCACCACCATCTATAAATATTTCATCATTAGAGAAGGAAATAACCTCAGGATCAAAATATTGAGGTCCAGTACTTTGTTTAGGGATAAGATATTCATTATTCGCCGTAATACAGTAGTTAATTCTCTCATAGAATATATCTTTGGATTCGTCATCAGATAACATATTAAAAACTTCAGTAAATTTTTCTTTATTTCTTTTTACCACATTATAATAATTTTTGAATACTTCATAAAAAGGTGTTTCTGATACAATCACATTTTTCGAAGATGGATTAATAATATTCTCTTCTAGATTAGACTTTAATAGTTGACTATAGATTTCATCTCGGAATTGAAAAGTCGAAATTATAATATAACTTTCTCTATATTTGGTCACTAATTCCTCAAAACTAATAACATTAATTTCATCTATTTTTGAACCCCATTTATTTGAATCATTATCACAAAAAAGTATTTTCTCAGCTTTACAGTATTTTTTACAGTAAGCTAAATTAATTTTTCCGATAATACCCGTTCCAAATAAAATAATTGGTTTTTGCTGTTTATTTAACAATTCGTTAGCATTACTAATTAACAAATCAATTTGATTGGTCTCTTGCCTAAGATATTCAAGTGAAAACTTTCTTACCAAATGTATTCACTCCTTTCACATTCAAAAAGATAACTTAGATACCTTCTAATACCTTCTTCAATGTGGATTTGAGGTTTATATCCTAGTAAAGTTCTCGCCTTTGTTATATCTGGGCAACGGCGATTAGGGTTGTCTGTCAAATACTCTTGGTCGGAATGAATTTTAAAAGAAATATTCCCTTCATAACCAAATTCTTTGCCAATTAACTTGTATAGTTCTGCTAATTTCAAAATGGAAATCTCCAAATAATCAGAACCTATATTAAAAACTTCAAATTCTCCGTAAAGTGCACATTTTATATAACCTATGGTTGCGTCGGGAATATAGTCAAAAGTACGGGTAGGAGTACCGTCTGAAAATATTATTATATCTTCCTTATCAATTATGGCTTTTGCAAAATCAGCTACTACTCGCTGGTCATTTAATCTCATACCTGGGCCAAAATTGTTAAATGGGCGTACTACCGTTATAGGCATCTTAAATTGACGAGCGAAATAATAACACAGGGTTTCTCCAAACCGTTTAGACTCATCATAGCATGCCCTCGGTCCACATGTATTTACATTCCCCCAATAAGATTCCTTCGTCGGAATATGTTCTGTTGTCGGGTCACCATATATCTCACTACTTGAATAAAAAAGAAACCCCTTTAACTGTCTTCCTTTAAAGAAATCTAATAGCCTTCGTAGCCCTGTCACATCAGCATCAATTGTTTCGATAGGATGCTTTCTATAAAACACGGGTGATGCCAAAGAGGCCATATGAAATATTAGATTAGCATCTTTGGTAAACTCCAAGTCGCAATTTATTATATCTAATTTCCTCAAATCAAATATTGGATTATTAGATATTCTCTCTAACCACTTTGGTTTTCCAAACATAAAATTGTCTATTCCATATACTTTTGTAACCCCAAGTTTTTCCCCATATATTGCAAAAAAATGCAAAAGTGTATATCCTAGTGACCCGGCATAGCCTGTAACTAATATTGTTGAATTTTTTAATTTTTCTTTGTCCTCGTTGGATAATGTTTCATAAATAAATTTCATATCCATGGATGTAATTTTTGGTGTGTTCACATTATTTTACTCCTTTTACTTATAATGAATGTTACTTCCAGACTTTCCAAGGCGCCTTCTTCATTCTCCACAGTTCTTCTAATACTCCTTTATCACGCTGAGTATCCATACACTGCCAGTAACCATAATGCTTGTAAGCATTTAGTTTACCTTCATTTGCCAACTTCACCAATGTGCTTTTTTCAAAAACTGTGTTATCACCTTCAATGTAATCAAACACTTCGGGCTCTACCACCATATACCCTCCATTGATCCAACCACCATCTTCTATGGACTTTTCTACAAAGCGCTCTATTCTGTTGGATGAATCATTTATTTCTAGCATTCCAAATCGTCCGCCTGGTTGGGTTGCGGTGATAGTAATATAACCTCCTACCTGTTTATGGAAATTTTCTAAATCATTAATGTCTACATCGGACACACCATCACCATAAGTTAACATGAATGGTTCATTTCCAACATATTTTTGTATCCTCTTTATTCGTCCACCTGTCATTGTATCTAGTCCTGTATCTACTAATGTTACTCTCCAAGGTTCCGATACATTATTATGAATAGTTAACTTATTGTTATTTGCAAAATCAAACGTTACGTCCGATGTGCGGAGATAATACTCAGAAAAAAATTCTTTTATCACATATCCCTTATATCCGAGGCAAATGATAAAATCATTATAACCATAATAACTATAAGTCTTCATAATATGCCATAGGATTGGTTTTTCTCCTATTTCTATCATTGGTTTGGGTCTTAAATGACTTTCCTCACTTATTCTAGTTCCGTATCCACCAGCTAAAATTACTACCTTCATATGATTGATCACCTCATGTTTTACATCTTAGATTGTTCCTAATTCCTCTAAAATTTGTCTTTTTTCACTTTCGTCCTTACACAGGTCATATGCTTTTTGTAAATATATCTTTGCTTTTTCTAAATGTCCTGCAATAGCATATGCCTTTGCTACAAGCCACATCGATGTACTGTCATCTGAATAGAACACTGTTAAAACAGTAGCAGTTTCAATGGAGGTTAATACATCATCATGTAAAATTAACAAATAAAGTTTATAGCATAAAGCATCCTTATCAAGAGGGTAATTTTCAAGAATTTCGAATGTCAGATCTATTGCTCCATCAAAGTTATTTGTGCTTATTTCATTTTCAATTTGGAACTTAGTTTCTTGTATTGAATTAATATCCGCCTTTGTACTTATTAGTTTAAGCTCCTGTTTAAGTAAACCATACTCTGAAGTTTTATATCTTTTTTCAAAATTTCTTATAACTTCTTTATAATCTTTATTTACAAGATCTCTTATCGTACTAGTATTTAGAGTAAGAACCTCTCCAGTAAGATTCATTTTTTTTATATTTTTAAATTCCATCCTGTTCATAAACAACATAAAGTCAATAAAAACAACTCCGCCAAAATGGTTTACATTTTTTTTATCGAAGAGTGATGATAAATATAACAAAAATGCATTGTGTTTATTCCCATTAACAGTGGTTGCCATCTTTAAAGATAGGTATAATCTAAAAACATAACTCTCCATTGCAATTATTAGGTCTTTTTTATCCAGGTATTGGAAAATTTTATCAACAAACACTCTGAAATCCATGAAAAGATTATTCAAATACCCACTTTTCTCCAAAATTTCAATTATATTTTTATCGGAAAGTATTTCTTCGAAAACTTCTAATCTATCACTTATTTTGACTGAACCAGCATTAGTAGCTGCTGACATACAATCTTTCATCGAAGAATATAGTACACCTGCAATGAACTTTAGATTTTCATTACTTAGTTTTCCCCAGTTCTCAAGTAGTTTTTTCGTTTCATCATAAATAAGTTTATAATCTTTATACCTATACTTATCAACTTGCGAATGTGAAAGTGAATCCATTCTAACCCTGTAATAATGAAGCACTTTACTAACCCCTACAACAGAGTTTGAATGCCTTATCCAATCGAGACAAAATATGGTGTCCTTACCGTTTTTAATTTTTATTTTGTTGTTTTTACGAAATAATTGTTGCTGCTTAACTACTGTATACTTAATTAGTTTTCCCCACATTGGTCTAAAACACCCATATATTTGTGGCAATATATCACCAAAACTAGTAATATCATTAACAATAAAATCTGGAGGACAACGAGTTCCTAGCAAACGGGAGTCTTCCTCTTTAAACATTGACGTACCACCAACAGCAATATCTGCATTACTTATCTTTGCACTTGTATATAATTCCGTTAAGAAATCAATATGGAGAAAGTCGTCACTATCTAATACACAAAAATACTCTGTTTCCAATTTATCCAAATAATCGAGGTAATGTTTATTCGGGGGTTCATCAAAAAGGATAGTGTTCCTTTTATTTCTAAAGAGTTTAATCCTATTATCTTTTTCTGCATACTCTATTAATATTTCACTAGTCTTATCAGTAGATCCATTGTCTATTATAATCCATACAAAATCTGTAAAACTCTGTTTTATTACACTTTCTGCACATTCGCGAATATAGTTTTCAACATTATAGGCAAACGTTTGAATGGTTACTGCCGGTATCTCTTTTTTTTTCACAAATAGAGCTCCTTTAAAAATATTCAAGCAAACTAAATACATCCAGTCTTCTATTTTATCCACCTTGATAATGGATATTTTTGTTTTATTATACTCTCCACAAGTCTTAAACCTTCATTATCGTTTAGTTCTCTATAAACTCGGTAAACTTTTTCATAAAGTTGATATTTACTTTCTAAATTGATTGCACGGTCATAAAAAGACAATGCCTCAATAAACTGTTTTTGTTTCACACATGTGTCTGCTAACAATTCAACTACTTTAAGGTTATTAGCATTCTCTTTATAACTATCCAAAAGAATATTTTGCGCTAATTGGGTGAGAGTGTTAGTATGCAACACTTCTGCTAATTTGAATGTTGAAGAACTAGAAGATGAAAGGATGTTAAGTAAATATTTGAGATTTTTTTCCTCATTCATATAGATGAGTCTTTCCACTAAAAATATTAGTATTTCTTCTAACTCCATACTTATTTGTGAAGGTTCTATTTCCTCTTTGTTAACTATTTTTTTTAATAGTTTCCATTCCTTAGCACGCAAATTAAAATGATTTTTACATTTATCTAGTAATTGATCTTTGATAAGTAAATAGCTTAGTAAAATGATGTCCTTAGCCTGACTATTTTCAATTTCATTATATTTAGACCATAAACTAAATGCTCCCTTATAATCCTTTGCGTATAGCTTTGAAATCGCTAGAACTGAATCATCAACCGTTAGCTTATACAGATCAATATAATGTGTTAATAGCGGACTTTTCGAAACTGTCATTACAATAACTAGATTTCTAATATCATCTGTATTCTGTATTGGATAGATCGTTTGTAAGTGTTCTTTCACTTGATCGTTAGGTATTTTTGTTTTTTGAACAACTTGAAAATACATCATTAGTGCTGGCATATGATGTTTATTATAATTCAGTGCATCTATAGCCATATCAAATGCATCTAAATTTTTTCCCTGTTTAATATAAATACTCCCTAATCTTACACAAGATAAAAAGCTTCCTACGCCTTCTAAAGTTTGGAAAAGTTTAACTTCACCTAGTTTCAAACATTGCTTATAAGCTCTTTCAGCATCTATAAAATAATTTAACTCCTCGTAGATTTTACCTTTCAAGAAATAAAAATCTGTATAATTCGGAAAGCTTTCAATAGATGCATCTACTACATTTAACGCATCTTCATAACGTTTTAACTGTCTTAAGCAGTCAATCATATTATAAAGAAGAGTTTTAACATACAATCTATCCTTTGATAGCGGATATGCAATTTGATATGCATCAATAGCCTTTTCATATTCATGATTAGCTTTATATTGAGTGCCAAGGTTGTAATAATTATATCCACTTGGGTTATTTTCTACTTCTTCAAGTAATAGTTTAATATTCCGTTCATGTTTTTTCTTTTCTATCACAATTTCTTCTTTGTAACCTTCATGATTGATTAACATATTAGCAAATTGATGAGTTAAATTTAGTGATTTATCCTCTACATTTAAATGCTCATGAATTTTCCCGAAATAGTTTAACCCTCTATTATTTTTAAATAAACGAACTGCTAAATGAAAGATAGCCCCCCCGCTTGTTAGGTGATTTTTGATTCGAACTGTATAATGATCCACTTCTGTCTCAAGTATGTTTTGGATATTACAAGTTTCATCCAAATATTCATCAGCATCTAGTACTAAAATATATTCTGAAGTCGCTTTTTCAATTGAAGCATTTCGTGCGTAGGAAAAGTCGTCATTCCATTCCAAATCAAAAACTTGTGCATTAAACAGATGTGCAATTTCTTTAGTCTTATCAGTAGAACCAGTGTCAATAATGATTATTTCATCAACTTTACCCTTAACGCTTGAAAGACACCTGTCTAAAAACTTTTCTTCGTTTTTAACAATCATACATAGACTAATTGTTTTTCTCATTCTATTTGCTCCTACATTTCGACATTTTCTACTATTATTATCGGAGTTTTCATAAATAGTTTTAGAAGTATAATTTTTCCAAAAAAAAAAAAAAAAAGCCAGATCTTATGAAAAGATCTAGCAATATTAATACTAATTATCTTAAAAGTTGTAGTACACCTTGTGGTTGTTGGTTAGCTTGAGCAAGCATTGCTTGTGCAGCTTGAGTAAGAATGTTATTCTTAGTCATGTTCATCATTTCACTTGCCATATCTACGTCACGAATACGAGATTCAGCGGCTTGTAGGTTTTCTGAAGTAGTACCTAAGTTATTAATTGTGTGCTCTAAACGGTTTTGAACAGCACCAAGGTTAGAACGATTTTCCGCAACAGTATTGATTGCTGTTTGAATTGCATCCAATGATGCTGAAGCAGTAGCTTGTGTACCATCTACCGAAATAGCATTCACACCTAGAGTTGCTGCTGTTGCATCAACTAAACTCATGCTAATAGTTTCATTGCCATTAGCACCCACTTGGAATGTTAATGTGTTCGTATTGTCTAAAAGGCTCTTCGTATTGAATTTAGTTTGAGTAGCAATTGAACCAATTTGAGCAGTTAACTGATCAATTTCAGCTTGAATTTTTTCAGCGTCAGATCCTGTAATTGTTTCATTGCCGCCCTGAACCGTTAACTCAGCCATACGTTGAAGCATTGCATGGGTTTCATTTAAAGCACCTTCAGCAGTTTGAATTAAAGAAATAGCATCTTGTGCATTTTTTGAACCTTGCTCAAGTCCACGAATTTGGTTACGCATTTTTTCAGAGATTGCTAGACCTGCTGCATCGTCTGCTGCACGATTGATACGGTATCCAGAAGATAATTTCTCCATAGATTTTGATGCATTAGCGTTGTTGTAAGATAATTGACGATGAGTGTTCATCGCTGAGATATTGTGATTAATTCTCATTTTGTAATTCCTCCTTGAGTTTAACCCACATCCATGTGGTATGTTTTTTTGAGCAGTTGTAAAATAAAGTCGGCCGCACTTTATTCTACCACTGCCTTCAATACTATTATCGACAAGATTTTTAGATGTTTAATAGATTAATAAATATTTTTAAAAATAATTAAAGACTCATCACTCGACGAGTCTTACAGAGATTTTTCACTTTTAACCCCTATCTTTTTAACTAGTTCAACATTTACATTGGACGCTTCTATATTCTCTTTTATTATTTTTTCAAATATTTCTTTGCGATGGATTTCAATATTCTTCGGTGCTTTTATACCCAATTTCACTTGGTCCCCATCTATATCTACAACTACTATTTCAACATCTGGTCCAATCATAATGGACTCATTTAACCTTCTTGTTAAGACTAACACAGACTATCCCTCCTGCCCGCTGGAGGATTTTCGATAAATTTTATGTTTTGTTCTGTATGTAGATTCATTTAATATGATTTGCTTTCCTTTATTTTTATTACGATTTATTACTAAAGGAGCTTGTAAATTTGCGGTAGTTTCTTCAATAGGTTCAACTAACGTAATAACGGTGAAGGTCATAACATCATCCTTTGTTTCAATTAATAAATTTTCGAGGTCATCCTTTGGAATGTCATATTCATACTCTTTAAAGTGTATAAATGGTTCTGAAATAATAAACGCTAACCCGTCAGAATTAACAGATTGAAGGATGAAGAACACGGAATCATCTGATAAGGGCAATATGACATATTCCTTTTCGTCAGGAAATCCTGGTATTCCAAAATCAAATGAAATAACATCTTTTACATCAATTTCTACTTCACCATGATATTTTGTTTTAATTTTCATAAGTTATCACCAAAATTATTTTATTTGATCAAAATTTAACCCGACATAATCAATTGAAAGGGAATTTTTCGGGTTCACATATGCTACTACTTTACCTGGGGTATATGTATGAACTGGTCTATTTACATCAACTTCGATCTGTGGCTTATTTGTCGTCCAGTTTATTGAAACATGTGCTGGATCATAGTTTACATTCACACTAAACTGAGAAGGTGTTGATCCAGTATTAAAAAAGGTTTCATTTTGACTATTTCTTATAGCTTGCTCAATTATAGGGTTTCCCCCATTTTCAATTTTCATTAATTCATTTCCCTCTTCAGCAATTCTACCAATAGCTTCAAAGGAAATATTAATTCCATATTGAGCGTTCTCCTCAGCTCTTTTTAATGGAGGCTTCAAGTCTAAGTTTTCCCATGCAAGTGTCTGATCAATTGTTAGTCTTCCGGGTGTTCTATTTATATTCATTTCCGCTGACGGCTGCTCGATTGTCATTTCTGCAGGACGTTGTTCAATTTCCTGGATAGGTTTCTGAATATCTAAGTTTAGTTTTGCATATTGAGATTCGATACGAATTTGGGGTAATTGCATAAGTTCTTTCTCCTATTAAAAAAGCTATCTTCATCGATAGCTTTTTTATCTTATCTTATAAAATCAACAAGTGTTGGTTGGATAATACTTGACCCAACACTTAAAGCCGCTCTATGAATACTTTCTTGTGTTTTTAAATTCATAATCACTTCTTCAACATCGATATCTTCATTGTCTGAAATCATTTTTGTAGCAATTATTTTTTGTGAACTTAATCGGGATTCAATTAATTCTGCACGATTTGTTGCTGCTCCAATTTTTGAACGAGCAGCTGTAATCGTGTCAAGATGACTTTGAAACCCTTCAATGAATCTACTTAAATCAGGATCATTTTCACCTAATGCTGGGTCATTTATTGCAATTTGAAAATCATGTAAATCTTTTAACGCTCCAGCAAAAAGAGTATCAGCTGTTTGGTTTACCTGTAATTTGACTCCCTTGGATACTTCAATCTCAATTTTATCTTGATTCCCATTATATGTGTAGTTTGTACCATCATAATTAATTGGCTGTTCATTTGTGTTGGACCCGCCAAAAATGTATTTTCCCGCAACTTGAGTATTTGCTATTGATAACATATGTTCCTTTAACTGTTCAATTTCAGTATTGATCTTCTGACGGTCATTATTTGTTAATGAACCATTATTGGCCTGTGTAACTAATTCACTTACGCGATGAATGACATCACCAGCTTTTTCAAGGGAGTCCTCACTGTTCTCAAGCCAACTATATACATTTCCTAAGTTTCTCTCATGCTGTTCAACTTCAATTAAACTTGTCCGGTTTTGCATCCCTTTTATCGCGACTACAGGATCGTCGGATGGACGGGTAATCTTCTTTTGAGTGTAAAGCTGTTCTTGATACTTTGCCAATCTCCCATAGCTACTATTTAAATTACGAAGCATATTATTAGAAAGCATTGTCTGGGTTATTCTCATTTATTTCACCTATCTCCCAACGTGGCCCATTCCATTAATAATTTTATCTAACATTTCATCTATCACTGTAATTTGTCGTGCTGAAGCATTATAAGCATGCTGGAATTTAATGATATTTGTCATTTCTTCATCTAGTGATACAGCCATGACTGATTGCCGTCGCATTTCTACTGAATCCTTCGTATACTCTGCATTAGATTTTCGTAGATTTGTTTCACGTGCTGTTACTCCTAGTGTTCCAATCATTCCAGCGTAAAATGATTTAACATCTCCCTGTATCTCTAAATCAGAAGGTATCTTTCCCGATCCAGTAAACGTCGTAAAATTCTTTGTCAGTACATCTGCCAACGCATAGGCATTTCCGCCATTACCTATATTTGTTTGAGCATTATTCGGAGAAGCAGCAATGTCGTCTCTGTTTGCAATGGCTACTTTTAGTTTTGACGCTGCTCCCATCCAGCTTGAAGGATTTGCCGCATCAGAATCGATTGCATTATTTCCTTCATACTCAAAAAATGCTTGTCCTGTTGAACCATTTAGTGCCTTTCCATTTTGATGTACTTGGTTAAACTCAGTTGCAAATGCATACGCTAGTTTGTCTAAGTTTTTCAGAGTATCAGGATATACTCCTGCCATCTTCCCATCATCTTTGACATAACCATATGATTCTATTAAACCCTTAAGCTTGCCATCTGAAAAACTTTCTGTTGATATAGCTGTACCATTCAAAGCTATCTTATCTATATATGTTTTGTTTGTTGGGTCGCCAGTCTCGGTAGCTGTTGTTATGCTCACAGGATTTGTTGAAAGGTTTTTACCATCAACTAGTGTACCTAAAGATGTACCATCATCACCTAATATTTCGATTGTATATGTTCCAACTGCCTGTGGGTCTTTATTTCCACCACTAGGATTTGGAGTAATTTTCACATTAACAAATTCGGACAACTGATCAATTAGACGATCACGTTCATCATATAAATCATTAGGTAAATAGCCAATTGGTTCTATACTATTAATCTGTTGATTTAACCCGTTAATTTGTGCTGCAATGGAATTAATAGTGCTAACCGAAAGATCAATTTCACTCTTAATATTGTCACGTACCCCATTCAATGAGTCCGCAATGTATTTAAAAGAATCTGCTACAGCTTGTCCTTGGGTAAGTACAACATCTCTAGCCCCTGTATTTTGAGGATCAGCTGCTAAATCCTGAAGCTTTTTCCAAAATTCATCCAATGAGGCCGATAAGCCTTCTGTAGAGGGCTCATTCATGATTTCTTCCATTCTTTCAAGCGCGTCAGCACGTGCTCTCCAATAACCTAATTTATTATTCTCGTCACGAAACTGTTTATCTGAAAATTGGTCACGAATACGTTGAATCGAACCCGTTTGAACGCCAGTTCCCATTTGACCAGGGATTTTGGGGGCATTCATCCCTACACCAGGGAAAGAGGTAGTCGTTTCAAAATTAACACGTTGTCTTGAATAACCTGGAGTATTTGCATTTGATATATTATGTCCAGTTGTATATAACGCACTTTGTTGAGTGTTCAAACCACGCCGTGCTGTCTCTAATCCATGAAAGGTTGATACCATTATTTTATCCTCCGAATGCTCTATGCTTTTGAATCAAACATAGAACGATGTTCTTTTTTACTTTGATCGGCCAACGGATTTCCGTAATTCACCGTTTTTTCAGTTGGATAAAGCATATCAAGTGTCATATTTACAAACTGTAAAGCTTGATTCGTAAGCTGTTGATTTAAATGATTTCGATCTCTTAATGCGTATACAATGCTAACGATCTCTTTTTGTAGGTTAGATAAGATTGATTTGCTAGGCTCATCACTATGTTCAATTACGTTGGTTAATGTGTATTCATTATCAAAAATAGACTGATTGTCAAATAACCTTTTAACTACTGCTGTACGTTCATTTTCAAGTTGCTTTATCGCTAATATATACTTTTGTTCATCTTTCATATGTGCACTGAGGGCATCGATGTCATCTTTTTTTAGAATTTCTGTCTTTTGCTCAGAAAGCTTATATAATTTTTTGTGTAAAGTTAGTATCTTTTCGAGCAAATCGATTAAATTTTCAACTGACACGTTATCCCTCCTTTTGTTTTTTAAAACATTAGAATTCAGCCATTTCTAATCTTGTAAAAAACAAAATCAGTACATGTGAATACTGATTTTATTTTTTAAAATAAAAATCGTATACGCTTTTCGCGGTATCCTCTACGTTCACCTTATAAGTTCCATTTTGCACCTGCTGCTTTAGCGCTTCTACCTTTTCCTGACGTGCAACCATGATTGGTGAAGTTTCTTGTAGATGTTTTGCAGCTGAAGAAATTTCAACCTTATCTGTCTGGGTTGATTTTTCTGTTGCAGCAATTTTGTTCATTTGCTTTTTATATGGATTCATTCCTACCGGTCCGAACTGGTTAATTTTCATGGTAAAACCTCGCTTTCTATCCGAACTTCATGTCTTTTTCTTTTATATCGGCAAAGGCATGAAAATGTTTAGAAATTTTAATCTGCAAAATACGTTCTTTTTTCACGTTCCCGTATCTCTTTTTTTCGTTCTTCTTCCTGTTCAAAAATTGATAGTTCACTGCGAAGTTCATTTGAGCAATCATCACATAAAACGCCTTCACGTATTATGGTGTGACATTTTTGGCATGGATATCCAAGGTTTGGGAATTGCGCTAGTTTCAGTTTACCTATTCGGATAAATTTGATGATTAATTCTTCTTCGACACCTGTTCCTTCAGCGGCCTCCGAAATCGTCGCTGTGCGATTTTCTCTTTTTCGAATAAATTTATAGACCGTTTCAAATGCTCGTTCTTCTTCTTTATAGCATTTTTCACATACATCACGTAGATTTGTTTTTACAAAAAGACTGCCACAACTCGGGCAATTCATTAATTCTCCCACGTTAACTCTCCCCTTAAGTACCTTTTTCTATCTATTATATCGGTGTTTTTAGGTGAGTTTATAGTGACAGAATTTTGAAATTGCTATCCCCTCATTAATGTCAACGAAGATACCGACTTCGCCCCCGCCTTCAACAGCACTGCAGCCGCATGTCGCAATGTCGATCCCGTTGTATAAATATCATCTACTAATAAAATATCCATATCCTGAACTACATCAGTCACTCGGAACACGTTTTCACCCGAAATCCGCTCATCGCGGCTCTTTTTCGATTGTTTCTCCAAATGGGTCCGCGCTAGCACCTCGTGAACAGGCACGTCCAATAATTCAACCAAACCTGAAGCCTGGTTAAACCCGCGCTCATACAAACGCTCGTCACTTAATGGAATCGGGACAATTAAATAAGAAGGATTAAAATGAGTTTTGAGGGCTTTTTTCAGAAGTGTTTTAAATATAGAAGAAATGGCATGGTCACCGCGGAATTTGTAGAGGGAGATAACATCTTTTGCAAAGTCATTATAAAGGTAAATCGACCGGTTCTTCGTGAGCACACCCTGCCACTCAGGTTCCTTTTCCCAGCGGACACAATCATAACAGAGATTTCCTTCACGATACTCATCGGACAGTTCCGAAAAAGGACGTCCGCAAATTTCACAAAGTTCACCTTCAACTTTTTCAAATTTTTCACTGCAGGTTGAACAAAGTGGATCTGGTTCCGCCAACGAAAACAATGTCGACCAGGAATCTACTTCTTCAAAATAAGTGTGGCAAAGTATACATGTGGACATCGTTCAACTCCTTTTCACATTTTCGCATTGAGGATTTTTCGCGACGATGTTGACGGCTTCTGCAATTTTTACGTAGATGTTGGCCATCATTTGTTTATTAAAATATTGCGCTCGGACATACGCCACACCGTTATCCTTCGAGACATAACGTGGTGTTAGATTATTTAAGGTGAGGGCAAAAACATCATTTTTACATTGTTCGCATTTGCAGGGCAAGTTGTATTCAGACCAGTTTTCATTGATTGCTTCAGCTACAAGTGGTTCCATTGCATTAAAGACCTTCACGCTAACCTCTCCATTCTCTCTATCATTTTTTATTATCACACAATAAACATTAAATGGAAATAGTTTTGTTTATACAAAAACCCCTAAGCTAGATTCTTCATCCAACCTTGGGGTCGCAATTAATCAAATACGCCAAGGCGTATTTGCGCCCGGATTTTTTCGAGCTTGCTCGAAAAGATTCCTTAAAAATCTGTGGCATCCGCCGGAGGCTTTAACTTTATTTTGCTCGGTTTTAAACCCGAGCGAAATAAAGTTAATCTACCTTTTTCCCATAAAAAATGAATCGTTGTGGTGCGTTTCCTATGTAACTGAATGGATAACAAGTAGTTACAACGAGTTCCTCGTTTGGCGCCGTTGATTTGATGATGGTTCGGTCATCCGCATCCACAATTTTTGTATCGACAATTTCATAAGTAAAGTCGCCGTATTCTAAATGCACAACAAAGGTATCACCGATTTCAAGCTCATTAAATCGTCTAAATACTGTGTCGCGGTGGCCTGAGAGAACGATTTGATCATTTTGAGTAGGTAACGCGGTGCCAAGGTAATGTCCAACACCTTTTTCCAGTTCCTCATCATCTGTCCCTTCGACAATTGGCATTTTCTTACCGAGCTTCGGAACCTCTAAAACTCCCATTGTATCTCCTTTTTCAAAGGTTGGAATGACAATTTCCTTTTCTGCTTTTGCCTCGGTCGGTGGTGTGGAAATGAGCACTTCCGCCTGAACCAACGCTTCTTTTTGCGCATGATTTGATTCCCAAATTTGAAAAATCGAGTATCCTGTCAATGAAACTCCGCCGATGATAAATAGAAGCGCAATCGTATAAACAACCTTTTTCACTGGAACTCACCGCCTGATCCGTTCTTTGTCTATTTCCTCTAATCATAATAAATATGGACTGTGAAATCAATCGATGAAGCCGTTTTGAATGGCTTCTTTGTTCATTATTTCGATATGTTTTTTTGCCTTGATCATTTCTCTTGTTTTCCCATAGTGAAAAAATAAAATCTCACCAGTCGAAAATTGTGCACTGCGTCCAACCCTGCCAGAAATCTGTACAAGGGCACTCTCTGTAAAAATTTTATCCTCTGCACCTAATACAGCAACATCAATATTGGGCACGGTTACGCCTCTTTCTAAAATCGTCGTTGTCACAAGAATTGGGGTTTCTCCGGAGCGGAAACGTGCTACCTTGTCTTTTCGGTCGGGATCCTCGGCGTGGACGCCCTCAATTCGGTGATCAAGTGATTGCAAAATACTAACAATCCTTTCTAGATAAGTAATCCGTGGTACAAATAAGAAGGCTTGCTTTTCAATTTCGAGATGCTCCTTAATCCAAGCCATTACATTCCGAGGGAGCTTATTCTTTTTCAATATTTCCTCCCAGTTCCCACACCAGATCAATTCCGGAACTGGTAATGCGTGGCGATGGTATCTTGCTGGAATGGTTACAGCTTTTCTTTTACACGCTGCGATTTCATTTTTCCAGGTTTGATTAGGCGTTGCGGTAAGGTAGATAGTTGAGGAGACATCTTTTTTCGCTTGGTTGACGGCATATTGCAGCATTGGCTCGGCTGAATACGGAAAAGCGTCGACTTCATCGATAATGATCATGTCAAAGGCTTTGTAATAGCGGAGGAGCTGGTGGGTTGTGGCAAGTGTGATGGGGGCAGTCTTGCTGCGGTCCTCGCTTCCACCGTACAAGGCGATGACATCGACTCCTGGGAATGCAGATTTTATCCGAGGCGCAAGCTCAATCACGACATCCGTTCGCGGTGTTGCGAGGCAAACCTTTTTACCTGACTGGAGTGCGGTTTCGATTCCTTCAAAAAGAGTTTCGGTTTTTCCTGCTCCACACACAGCCCAGATTAACAACTGGACATTGGCCTGAACCGCCTTAATTAACTCAGTCGAAGCCCTTTGTTGTCCCGGAGAAAGTGTTCCCTCCCAGGCAAGTGGTTCTTCAGGGATCTCAACAATCGTACTTGGTCCAGTCCAACTTACCAATACTGTGCACTCACTCATTCGCCCCATATTGATGCACTTCCGGCAATATGCGCATTCGTTTTTACATCTTGCACAGTCAAAAGATGCGAAAAGCTTTTGATCGGAATTTCCACACCGAATACAATCATAACCATCCTTCGTTTTTGAGATGCATTTTCGATATTGCAAATACCCATTCAAATAGTGTTGATGTATGACTTTAAGGGAAAGTGGAATTTCATCGAGTAGTAGTTGCTTGCCGTTGAGTAAAAGTTGGAGTTCAGAGGAGTAATTAAATATGGGATTCAGTGTTTGAGGATAGCAAGTTTCAAAATCGGTAATTCGCTTGGCATCGGACTTATCCGATAATCGTTCGGGGATTAATTTTTCGTTTTCAAGTAAAAATCGCATGAGAACCTCCATATTTTTATTCGGATTAAAAACAGCGCCGCACCCAAGAGCGGCGCCAATTCTTTATTTCTTATACCAACCTAACCCAATCGCACCTTCACCCAGATGAGTTCCAATTACAGGTCCGAAATAGCTTAGCAAAAATTCAACATGTGGGTATTTTTTCTCAAGTTCAGCCTTCATTTCAATAGCTTCAGCCTCGATATTCCCATGGATAAGCGCTGCACGCATCGGCACACCCTGGCTTGCATCTTCATCAAACAACTCAAACACTCGGTTCAACGCTTTTTTGCGTGTGCGGATTTTTTCAAAAGGTACAATGACTTTGTCCTCAAAATGAAGGATTGGTTTTACCTGCAACAAGCTGCCAACAAAAGCCGCGGCACCGCTCAAGCGACCACCACGCTGAAGATTCGCGAGATCATCCACCATAAAATACGCTTTCATCGACATTTTCATTTCTTCTAGTCGCCCCATAATTTCCTCAACCGGCTTTCCTTCATTCGCCATTTCTGCTGCCTCCAGCGCATAAAAGCCTTGCACTATACAACTGATTTCAGAGTCGAATGGATAAACCTTCACACCATCAACCATTTCACCAGCTGTCACAGAACCCTGATAGGTCCCACTAATGCCGCTAGATAAGTGAATACTAACGACAGCATCGTACTCCTGCGCTAGCTTTTCAAATAGCTCAACAAACTCGCCAGTTGGTGGCTGTGAAGTAGTTGGCAACTCTTTATGTGCCTTTAACTCCTCGTAAAACGCCTCAGCCGTAATATCGACTTCCTCACGATAGCTTTCTCCGCCAAATACGACACTAAGCGGAATCATATGTATATTAAGTTTTTCACGAAGTTCCTTTGGTATGTAAGCTGTACTATCAGTTACAATCGCCGTTTTCATATCATTTACCTTCCTGTCCTGTTTCTTTATAATTTCCATTTTAAATGAAACGGACAGGGATGTCACTTGTTTATGAATTCGCACATTAAATGGAGGTAGTAGTTTTCATTTCGCAATCGAAATCTGAATAAGCATGTCCTTAGACAGATTTGTTCCAAATCTCATATATGTATCTAGCATCTGCGGTAAGCCATTTTTGAGCCTCTGGTCTTTCCAATAAAGCTCGATGTTCTTCACAAATTCTTTTCGCAGTACGAAGCTGGAGTTCTTTAATGTACCTGTTGACTAAAATTAAGACTTTTTTATCTGAATCCGTTAAAGTTCCAAAAGTACCTTGTTCTTGCTCCGCTTTAATTATTTTTATAAACTGTTGTGCATTAGAATTTAAGTGAACATAATTATGAGCTTCTGTTAAACGATTCCATTCTTGAATGATCATTGCTCTGGCATTAGGGAAATTTTTTTCAGAAACCATTATGTTTACTAAACGGATAACGCTTTCGATTTTCAAATTATATCCACCTTCTTAGGTCTTTTATCACATAAATTTTATACCCACAAAAACCAAAGGTCAATAATTATTCGAAAATTTAGGTATTTATCAATAGGTAGTTAGTCTTAATATAAAAGAAAACACAACGAGATGCCGTCGATCAGTCCGCTGTGTTAAAAATGAATCCATTTACACTTTAAATCTACGTACTAATCCTTTTAACTCTTCTGCTACTTTGGAGAGATCTTCTGAGCTTCTCACTACCTCTTCCATAGTAGTACTTGTTTGTTCAGTTGATGCAGATGTTTGTTCTACACCCACTGCTGATTCTTCGGAAATAGAAGCAACTCTTTGGATCGTATTTTCTTTCCCTCCCTTTTTTCATTTAAACTAGCTTCCGTACAAGGAAGTACAAAGTGTTTGTGTTCGCTGTGCGTTATGCATATTCTCTATTATTCTATCGACAGATTTCCAAGGGCGATTAAGTCCAAAGCGTTGGTAAATATCCCATTAGAACTTCAACATATAAATCTATAACAACAAAAAAGCCAAGCCCCCAATCGAGAGCTCAGCTTTTCTATAGGACCACGATTTCGTAATCCTTTCTTTATTAAAATAGTTACAACCTAAACTTCCTAACCGCCTCCTGCAATTCCTCTGCCATATAAGATAACGAAGCTGCTGAAGATGCGATTTCTTGCATTGAGGCTAATTGTTCTTCTGTTGCTGCAGAAACCTCTTGTCCCTGGCCTGTTGTCTTTTTAGCTATTTCATCGATCTCACTTACCGATTCAACCACTTGTTGTGCTCCTTGCGCCATCTGGGCAATCGACGCTGAAACTTCCTGGATTTGAGAAGAAACTTCATCTACAAATTGTTGAATTTGTGTAAAGGATTTGCCTGCGTTATCGACTACATTAATTCCCTTTTCAGCCTCTTCTGTACCATGATTCATCGATTCAACAGCTTGTTTTGTATCTTCTTGAATAGTTGCGATCAACCCGCGAATGCTTTCGGTAGATTTTGCTGACTGTTCCGCTAACTTTCTCACTTCATCGGCTACAACCGCAAAGCCTTTTCCATGTTCTCCCGCACTTGCTGCTTCAATAGCTGCGTTTAAAGCTAAAAGATTCGTCTGACTTGCTATATCAGAAATCACATTTACAATCTGATTGATTTCTTCGGAACGCTCTCCTAATGAATAAATAATTTTCCCTAAATCAGCCACTGACGTATTGATATTTTGCATTTGTTGAATGGATTCCTTTATTGCTTGTTCGCCGTTCTCTACAATTCCAAGCGCTTCAGTTGCTGTTCGTGAAACATTTTGAGAATTCGCTTCGATTTGTTGAATGCCAACCGACATTTCTTTCACAACATCTATTGTTTGTCGAACCATTTCTGTCTGCTGCTCAGTGCCAACCGCAACCTCTTGGATCGCATTTGCTACCTGTTCCGTTGCTTGGCTATTTTGTTCGGAGCTTGCTGTCAATTCCTCAGAAGATGCTGCTAATGTCTGTGACTTTTCATCTACATGTGTTAAAAGTTCCCTTAATGAGTCCAGCATCTTATTAAAGCTAGTACCCAATTGTCCTACTTCATCATTATTTTTCACTTTTATGGACTGTGTAAGATCTCCATTACTTACTCTATCAGTAACCTTCATTAAGGCATTTAGAGGTTTCGTAATGCCTCTTACAATTAAAATGGCGATAACTAATCCAATAAAAATAAAAATGGCTACTATTAAAAATGTTGAAAGTAGGATGCCTTGAGTTGCCTCATCGATTTCACTTTGTTCCATTACACCTGCAATTTTCCAGCCTGTACTTTCGTTCGTCACAAACGTAGTCTCATATTTATTACCTTGAAATTCATCTGAAAGAATTCCACTTTGTTTTTCATATATTAATTTGCTATAGGTTTCACCTTGAGGTTCTGAACCAGTTTCTTGAGTTGGATCAACTAAATATTTTCTCTGTGCAGTTAGGATAAACGCATAGCCATTCTCACCAATTTTTATACTTGATGTCATTTTTCGTAGGGACTCTAAGTTGATGTCTAAACCGATAACGCCAGAACCATCATTTATCGTTTGCGCTAAGGTCACTAGGATACTACCCGTAGCCAAATCCTCATATGGTTCTGTAATGATCGCTTTACCCGGGTTAGCAATGGCCTGCTTATACCATTCTCTTTCTCTTGGGTCAAAATCATCAGGTAGGCTTGCATCCGGATATAAAAACATTTTACCATCTTTGGTTCCCGAAAAGATTGTCACAATATCAGGATGAAGAAGTGAATATTGTGTAAAGGCCTCAATTGTAGTTGGTATCCCAGACTCTACAAAAGACCCAGCATTAAGCTTGGATACGAAATACTCAACATCCGTGTACTTTGAGGAGATGTGATCAATAATATATTGATTTAGAAGATTTACACTTTTTGTAGAATTATCAAGAATTTGGTCTTTCATTTCCTTTTGTGCATTATTATAAGACAAAAAACCAATCGTAAAACTTGGTATCGAAATGATTAAGATAAAGGTTATATACAACCTCTTGCTGATTGTAAAATTAAATAATTTCTTTCTGTTACGATTTTCATGGTTGCTTTTCATAGTTGAATTTCCTTTCTAATATGTAATTATTGCTTTAGATTTGTCTTTCCTTTTGAAGTTATCTCCATAAAGAAAGCACAACGAATATTTTCCTCGTTGCGCCTTACACAATTCTATTTCTTTTATCGACCAGTTTTTTAATTTTTTTAGTTCCAATAGCAAGTAAATATTCCCAAATCAAAAAGCCAACCTCCTCATGAAGTTAGCTCTAGGAATTTCTATTTAATCATATATTTAGTCTCAAATTCTTCTGCAATCCGCTTCAATAAAACTTCAAGCTCGCCTTTCGTTTGGAATGTGAATGCATATCCATAATTTGATTTCAGTTGACCGTCTTCCTCTTTTTTCGGGAAGCTTTTTAAGGCAGTATTTTTCAGCGGTTTAGTCTGCACATCTTCAAACATTTTTGCTTGTTCCACTAGCCAAGGATGAATGGCAATAGTCGGCGTAACGTTATCTAATAAATACACATACCCCGTTTTAAAATCTGCAAATTGAAATTCAGCAGCTTTTTTTGATAGATTTCTATAGTTAAAATCAGCATCTTTAAAGGTTTGTTTGAACCTTTCTAAAGGGACATGTCTACCTTTGTTTTTAACCTGTTCTTCCATTTGGTTCCTCTTCTCCTTAACAATAGGGTGTTGCTTCTTTTCTTCCTTCAACTGGCTAAGCTGTTCTTCTATTTCCGAAATCCTAGCCTGCGTTTCTTTTATGTATTCATCCATCCATTGTTTCATTACATCCAAGTCTTGGCTTTGTTTAGATGGCAATTCATATGTAGGAGCACTGAACGTGTGGCTCACATAGACTTCTGCATACCAAACCCCTAAATCAAAAATAGCCCGGTGTGCTTCTTTTGCTACTTCTTGATCCATTTCCAATACCTGATGAGAGGCAATGTTCCCATTTTTCCTGATGAACTCTAGCTTTTTATAGATATCATCTTGGATCACATCATGTCTATATAATCGATTTATTTTTTCAACTAGCTTCAGTGGATACACTTCACTCATATTTTCTTGTTCAAAAATCATATTGACTAATAATTCTCCAAACAAGCGCGCCTGTGTCATCGCTGCTTGTGGTTGTTCCCATAAAAGCGAATCAACTCGTAAAGCCAACTCCTCTAACTGGCTAGAAAATTCTCCGATAAAATGAAATACAATGTTCTTCATTCGACAATCACTTCCTATTCACTGTTAGTTAAATCTTACTATAAACATAGGAATATTCCCATAAAAACAAAAAAGCCAAGCCCTCACAAACGAGAACTCACCTTTTCTACTAATCTATTCTATTATTTAACCTCAACCAAGCCATTCTTAATCGCTACAACTACAGCCTGGGTACAATCGTTTACGTTCATTTTTTTTAAGATGTTACTTACGTGATTTTTAACCGTTATTTCACTAATATAAAGGTCGTCACCAATGCCGCGGTTGCTTCGTCCGTCAGTCAATAGTTGAAGAACTCCTTATCCTTTTCTATTCCTAATTGGAATTTAATTTTTTCAACGCATACTTTCCTCTTTCTATGTATATCCAATTTAGTTATGGAGAAAATTGTAACTGTTGTTGTAAAATTTTTAGGAGGAACGTTTAAATGGCTTTACGATTAAGTGATGAAATGGTGCATGATATCATTGAATGGGATGTTGAAAATTGGAGACAATCTCTCGATTATTGGTTACAGCAAAGTACTCTTAACCTTTTAAATAGTAAAGGACTTGAAATAGGAAGTAGAAATGGTGGTTTGTCCTTATGGCTTGCACATCACGGCTGTAATGTTATTTGTAGTGATGTGAATGGTCCCACCGACAAAGCCTTAGAGAAGCATAATAAATATTCTTTATCAAATTTAATAGAGTATTCTTCCATCGATGCAACAGAACTGCCATACAGAGATGAAGAATTTGATGTTATTGTTTTTAAATCTGTACTAGGTGGAGTTGGGAGCAATAACAATATCCTTGCTCAAAAAAAAGCTATAAAAGAAATACATCGTGTCTTAAAACCAGGAGGAGAATTATTCTTTGCTGAAAATTTAAGCGCTTCACCGCTTCATAAAACATTAAGAAAAACACTTGTAAACTGGGGAAAATCATGGAGATATATTAATTTAGAAGAACTTAGCGAATTCTGTAGCGATTTTTCAAACGTAAATTATACTACGACAGGATTTTTTGCTACTTTAGGAAGAAATGAAAAGCAACGGAGGCTTCTAGCAAAATTTGATCAAAAACTCTTTAATAAAATTACACCAGACAATTGGAAATATATAGTTATGGGGGTTGCCAAAAAATAAAAGCACTAGACTAATCAAAAGTCTAGTGCATCATTTATTTAACCTCAACCCAGCCATTCTTAATCGCTACTACTACAGCTTGGGTACGATCGTTTACGTTCATTTTTTGTAAAATATTACTTACGTGGTTTTTAACCGTTTTTTCACTAATATATAGGTCGTCACCAATGCCACGGTTGCTTCGTCCGTCAGTCAATAGCTGAAGAACCTCACACTCTCTTCTTGTTAACAGATGTAGTGGACGGCGAATCTCCAATGCTACCTGTGAATGTGCAGTAATGGATTGGCCACTTGCAACCGCAAGTCGACGGAATTCCTTCACTAAATTATGCGTAACTCTTGGATGCAAGTATGATCCACCTTCTGCGACGACTTTGACCGCTTCGACTAGAGAATCCGCATCCATTTCCTTTAATAAATAACCAGTTGCTCCAGTTTTTAGGGCATGCGTCACATAGCTTTCGTCATCGTGAATCGATAATATAATGACCTTCGTATCAGGGTATGTGTCGATTAATTGTTTTGTTGCTTCGATTCCGTTCAAGTGTGGCATGTTAATGTCCATGATGACAACATCGGGATTATGCTCCTCAATTAGGGCTACCGCCTGTTCCCCATCATCACCCTCTGCAACTACTTGAAAGGTTGGTTCAAAATCTAGTATTCGTTTTACACCCTCGCGAAATAATTGGTGATCATCAATAATAACTATGCTTGTTTTCATGTACTAACGCCTCCCCCTTTCATTTTGACAATCGAGGCAATTTCGGTCAATACTCCTTAAGCAGTATTAACAGACCAAATTAGTAGGTTTTTTCTTATTTTTCCTATATAAATAAGTCATTTATAGTATCGAGACCATTTCTTGTAACGTATCATGAATAACCGGAATTTTCTCACTTATAGAAAAGGAGGCCCCACGATGCGGGTCACAAAGACGAAGACATCAGGATGTGGCGTTCTTAGTCTTTGATCATTGAATCCATTTAAACTTCTATCGGCACCTGAATCATCACAATCGTTCCTGCGCCAACACTTGAATCAATCGTTAGATTCCCATCGAGTAAATCTACCCGCTCTCGCATTCCTATTAATCCAAACGAGTCTTTTTTCTTCTCACGAATATCAAAGCCTTTTCCATTGTCTTTCACGATAACTGTTACATGATTTCTACTCATCTCAAGCTTAACTACAATTTCACGAGGATCCGCATGCTTCAATGCATTTTGGACAGCTTCCTGGACCATTCGGAATAAAGCCACCTCGAATTTTGACGGAATTCTTTGCTCCGAACCAATAAACGTAAATGAAATCGTAGTGTCGCCATTATATTCTTCGATAGTAGACAGGTACTTTTTGAGGGTCGGAACTAATCCAAGATCATCCAGTGCCATCGGACGCAGGTCATAAATGATCCGACGTACCTCATACAATGCGGAACGGACCATTTTACGTAAATCATGAATTTCCTTCACACCTTGCTCCTGACTTTCCTTATAGACCTTATCAATAATTTGCGAACGCAGCATGACATTTGCGAGCATTTGGGCTGGTCCATCATGAATTTCACGAGAAAGCTTACGTCGCTCCTCTTCTTGAGCCTCAATAATCTTCAGACCAAACGCCTGCTTTTGCTTCGCGTCCTCTAAAATTTCGCCAACCATCTTAAAATCACTATTTAAATAATTGAGAACAACGGAAATTTGACTAACAAGATGATCTGCCCGTTCAATTGTCTCATTTAAACCAACTAGACGTCTTTCCAGCTCATCCCGACGTTCACGTAGCTGCTTTTCCTCCTGCCTAACTACGGTTAACTGCATTTGCAAATCATGTGCTTTTTCATACGCATTCCGAATTTCATCTTCTGAATACTTATTAAAATGACTGCTTACCTCAGAAAGGCGCTTCCGAGCAAAACGAGAGTGGTTTTCCAAACGATCCGCATCATCAATAATCGTCCCAACCCGTTCCTTTATATCCTTTAACTCATCCGTCAAGGTCACAAACTCATTGCGAGACTGCTCGCCAATCCGGAAAATCTCTTCTTTACTATGATCAACGGTGTGCACCATTTTTTCCAATATAGAATCAAGAACTTTAATATCAAGCCCTTTAGTAGCCATGCTTCCACCTCCAATTTAATCAAATACGCCTTGGCGTATTTGCGCCCGATTTTTTTCGAGCTTGCTCGAAAAGTTTCCTTTTAAAAATCGTGGCATCCGCCGGAGGCCTTAGCATATCTAGGAGAAGTGGGCCTTCTGCTAGATATGCTAATTATATACCGATTTGTTTTTTGTAGTGTATCATATCAATTACATTTGTATTACATTCAACCTATGCCAAAAACAAACCATTGATGTAAAAATTATGTCGCTTTATAATAGAAGAATGGGCAAATTTTTATAGAAAAACTCGGTCAGTGCCGAATTTTGTCACATGACATGAACCTTTCGTAAGCGCCCCGATAGGAGGTATTACGTAATGCTTCATTCCTATTATACAGTAAAAGGGTATGGCGAGCATGAAATAAATATTCAAAAATCACGCTTTATTGCATATATCGACCGCGCAACAACCGAAGAAGAAGCGCTAGAATTCATTCAAAAAATAAAAAAACACAACTGGGATGCAACCCACAATTGTTTCGCTTATCTCATTGGGGAAAACGACCACATTCAAAAAGCAAATGATGATGGCGAACCAAGTGGAACTGCTGGTGTACCGATCCTTGAAGTCCTAAAGAAAAAACACCTAAAAGATACAGTTGTTGTCATAACTAGGTATTTCGGTGGAATAAAATTAGGAGCAGGGGGACTAATCCGTGCATACGGAAAATCAACCTCAGAAGGCCTTCAAGCAACAGGTATCGTTGAACGTAAGTTGATGAGAGTCATGCATACAAAAATCGATTACACTTGGCTTGGAAAAGTAGAAAACGAACTGCGCTCATCGATTTACCAAATCAAAGAAATCAAGTATATTGACGCAGTAGAAATCGAAACCTATGTAGAAGAAGGCCAAACACCACAATTCACCGAATGGATGACTGAACTAACAAATGGACAAGCGGAAATTTCGGAGGGTGTTGTGGAGTATTTAGAAGAAGAAATAAAATGATTCGTACAATTTGAGGAGAAGTGGCATGGACAAATATGAAAAAAAGAACAGATCAGCCATAAAAAATAGACGAAAAAAAATAAAAAGACGACGAATACTTTCCGTATTTTTATTTCTATTATTAATTATAGGATCCATTGTGGGATATATATTTTATCAAACCTATAATGCAGCTAGCGAATCCTATACAGAAATTGAAAATCGCACAGATGGTAAGTCAAAATTAAGAGAAGAACCAGTACAAATTTCGACAGACCCAGTATCCATTTTATTATTAGGAATTGAAGATTATTCAGATGAATTCGATAAGGGAAGATCTGATACATTAATGGTTGCTACCTTCAATCCTTCACAAGGAAATATGAAGCTTCTTAGCATCCCAAGAGATACACTTGTTAAAATTCCAGGTAGAAAAAATAGAGATAAAATTAATCATTCCTTTTCTTACGGCGGTAAAGAACTTACAATTGAAACCGTTGAAGACTTTTTAGATATTCCAATTGACTACTTTGTTACAGTAAACTTTCAAGGCTTCATTAATATAGTAGATGAATTGGGTGGAGTTAACGTAGAGGTACCATTTGATTTCTCTGATATAAATAACAAATGGGATAGGTTCTATTTTAAAGAGGGCAAAATGCACTTAGACGGTGAAGAAGCCTTGGTTTACGCGCGTATGCGAAAATACGATCCACGAGGCGATTTTGGCCGAAACGACCGTCAAAAACAGATTGTCATGTCTGTTATTGATAAATTATCCACACCAAAAACCTTACTAAAAATAGATGATATTGGTGCTGAAATAGGTAGGAATGTTGAGACTAACTTACGAATACGTGAAGCCTTAGCATTCAGAAAAAAATACTCAGATTTCAACTCAACAAAGATCGAAACATTAAATATAACAGGCTATGATAAGTATATTAACGATGTTTATTATTTCGAGCCAGATGATGAAAATATTGCAACTATCAAAGAAGAACTCCAGAATCATTTACATGGCAATCAAATGGCTAATTCATCTGAAAATGAAAGTGGCTTTACAACTGAAAATGGGAACAATGAACCTACGGAAAGTGAAAAAAGCTACAGAACCGATAATAACTAAAGAATAAAAGGGACTGACAAATGTCAGTCCCTTATTGGTTCTTCTCTAAAGATTTCAGGAGTTACCAAGATAATGATATTAATCATTAAACCAAGTAAAAATCCTAAAGTAGCTCGATTCATAGGATTAGGTTGATTAACGTTAACCTTAACATCTTCACTAAGTTCTGTTGCCTGCAAATTTAATAGGTTTATGTCTGCTTTATCATAATTCTCTATCTTATTAATAGAAGCAAGTGCATCCCCCGATGTATCAACTTTATCAAGTTCCTTAATTACCTTAGCGTAATGTTCTTGTTTATCACTAAATTTCTTGTTACTTTCAGATAAAAAGTAGTCCTTCACAATGTTCACTATCTCTTCTCCCCTAATTTGATCGGTGGAGGTATATGACAAAACAATCATTTTTGTAGCTAATGGTGAAACTTGTAATTTACCTAAAACTTCGGATACCCAAGTGTCAGGCAAACCCTCTTTCTCTTGTATCTTTTTTATATATTCTTTTGTCTTCAATTTATCAGATGCAAATTTTTGATCAGTATATCTCTCATTTTCAAAATTACCTAAAATAATTTCGGCGGTTGCCGTATAGGTAACCGGCTGCTGTGATTCGAAAATATATCCGATTACTCCTGTTATTATGGGTAATAATATCATTACCCAAAGAAGCCGTTTAGCCCTATTCTTTATTCGATTCAGTATATTTTTCATCTTGATCCTCCCTACTTTGAACAAAATAGTAGTTAATAAATCCTATTGAAAATGCGATAAGTACCCAATTATAGTTTAATGCCATGAAAGAGTTAGGACTAATACTAGCCAAACTAAACGCAACTAAGGCACAGGACAGGGCCTCACTTATCATCCGATAATTTCGATTGCGTGTCTCTCGATTAATCCTATATAGCTTGTAAATCAAATAAATAAATAATAGAATATAACCGATAAAAATGAAGACACCATAATGAACGGCTATCTCCGCCCACCAGTTATGAACATTATAATTATGAAACGTTTCATAAACTTGGAAGTTTTTCATATAATATTCTGCATTCCCTGCTCCAACACCAAAACCTAGGGTATCTCCGACAAACACTGCTACATTCTTTAATAAATTTTCTCGAATATCAACAGAATTACCCGTTTCTTCCCGTTCAATTAAAGTATGGATTTCCTCAAATCCCAATGCATAAACTTTACTTAACTGATCAGTAAATAAAAGATTTGCAAGGACGAAAAGAATCATCGCTCCATATAGTACAATCATCTTTTGCCTATTTCGTAAAATAAAGAAAAACCAAAATAGTAGCCCTAACATTACCGCCAGTAAATTGGCACGAGATGAAGTTACTAATATTAAGTACGTAATAAGTGGTATGCCTAGAAGTCCGATAATCTTTAAAATAGGCACCTTTCCATTCATAATCAATGCCACAAAAAAGAAGATACTAATCGATAAAAAGCTCGCAAAATCATTTTCATTTGTGAAAACGGCTGTTGGGATTGATTTCTGGTAGTCATAAACATTATTAATTCTCGAAACAGGTAAGTGATACTGGAATAGATAATTGATATATCCAATACCAACTAATAATATGGTCATTAACACCCAAATATAATAAAACTCAACATACTTCATTTCACCTTTGTATAGAAATGTTACATAAAATACAACTAAAATACCTGTTGTTAAATAAATGATTTCCTTAATTCCATCTTCCCAAGATATTGACCATGAGATAGATAATAAACCAATACACAACCAGCTAAGGATAAAAAGGATGATTGGCATGACTCTTATTTCGTTCATCAATACGAGTGGTCCCCTGTTCACGATATAAATGACGGTTAAAGCAACCAATAGCATAAGGATTAAACGAAAAGGAAATATACTAATCGGACCTACCGGTACAGCTAGCAAGCCTGACCCTAAAAAAGAAGTAATCAGTAAAAGGCTGACTAATCTTTCAAGAAATGTACTATTCACCCAAAAAAGATTTTTATAAAAAACGAACCCAATTAATCCTATACAAAGTAAGACTACAACTAAACTCATAAGTGGAATGTTAGATTCAGATATATAAGAAAACGAAAATTTGCTTAATAAATATACAAATCCTACTGTCAGTGCTAATTGCACGGGTAGGCAAGTTAACCACTGTGTCTTTAGCATCGTGTCACCTCCACTATCAAACATGAAAAGGCTGCTTCCGAAACAGCCTTTCCTTCATCAAGCCTTTTTATCTTGTGTAAAACTCTTTTATTTTACTAACCACATATTCCTGTTGCTCTAGTTTCAATTCAGGGAACATCGGTAAAGAAATCGCCTCATTTGAAGCTTTTTCGGTTTCCGGTAAATCCCCTTCCTTATACCCTAATTCTGCAAATACAGGCTGTAGGTGAAGTGGTTTTGGATAATAAACCATCGTTTCTACACCGTTTTCTTTCAAAAACGCTTGTAGCTCATCACGTTTTTCTACCCTTATTGTATATTGATGATAAATATGATAGTTGTGCTCCTCTTTAAAAGGTGTTACTACATGTGGTACATGCTCATTCAATAAGCGAGTATAATTATCAGCATTTCTGATTCGCTGTCTACTCCAATCATTTAAATGTGGGAACTTTACATTTAATATCGCTGCTTGTAATTCATCCAAGCGGCTATTATATCCAAGAACATGGTGATAATATTTTGGCTTACTTCCGTGGACACGAATCACTCTCATTTTTTCAGCGATGTCCTCATCGTTTGTAACGATCATTCCACCATCACCATACGCACCTAAGTTCTTTGTTGGGAAGAAGCTATAACAAGCTGTCGTACCTAGCTCCCCTGGCTTTTTCCCTTTATACTCAGAGCCAATTGCTTGTGCAGCATCTTCTATTACAAATAGATTATGTTCTTTTGCGATTGAAGCAATCTCGTCCAATTCTGCCATTTGCCCATATAGATGAACTGGTATAATCCCTTTTGTTTTTTCTGTAATAGCAGCTTTTATTTTTTCAGGATCAATATTAAACGTTTTTGGATTGATGTCTACAAATACCGGTGTTGCACCTGTCCGAGCGACTGCTCCTGCTGTAGCAAAGAATGTAAAGGACGGAACAATGACCTCATCACCTGCTCCTACACCACATGCTTCTAAAGAGATGTGTAAGGCATCACTACCATTTGCCACACCTACACCATAGTTCACATTGCTATATTCAGCTATATCACTTTCCAATTGTTTAACATTTTTCCCTAAAATAAAATGAGCGTTCGACATAACCTCTTCCATTGCATCATGGATTTGCGGTTTTAAAGTTTGATACTGCTCAGTTAAATCTAACATAGGTACTCTCATCTTACTTACCTCGCTTTTAAATAGTTTTCTAATTAAATTTCTGATATAAATTTGTAAGGGTAATACTTTCTGTTTCCCAATTATACTTATTTTCAATGGCTTTTCGACCATTTTCCCCCATCTTTTTTGCTTCTTCTGGATGCTGTAAAATCCAAATGATTGCATCCGCAATGCTCTTTGGATCTAGAGGGTCCACACATAGGCCACAATTTTTTCCTTCAACAATCCCTTTCCAAAGAGGAAAATTAGAAGCGATTACAGGGACACCGGCTGACATGTATTCAAATAATTTAATCGGGTAGGAAACGACATATCTAGGTTCAGGTCTTAGCAGTACAAGCCCAATACTTGATTTACTTAACTGTTCCTTTACTTCGTTACGTGTTAACCATCCTACATGATTGATATATCGCCAATCTGGATGGCTTTTCATTTCATCTTCCAAACTCTCTGGCGAAAATTTGCCGGCTAAAGCTAAGGTTGAATCAATGGTTTGATTGACAATTCCCATTGCCTCAACCATTTCTTCAATCCCACGCAATTTTGTGATACCGCCAATGTAGAGAAGATCTTCTCTTTTTACATCACTATTTTCCACACTGCCTGCCAATTCATTCAGGATTGGAAAATTATGTACGATTACCGAGTTTTTATTATATGTCACAAATCTATTATTAATGGTAGGAGTTGCTGTTATAACAGCATCAAACCGCTTAGATGCAAATTTTTCGACTGATTTTACAATCGAGGAAATACTTTTTCGTAAGAATCCTGGGATCCATTCCTTTGATAGTACTTGTTCAGGGACATCCTCATGTACATCGTATATTACTTTCTTTCCTCTTTTTTTCAGTAATAATCCAATTGGAATTAACTCCGGGTCATGAAAATGATAAACATCTGCATCTTGCCTAATTGCCTCATCATAAATAGCTCTTGTACTGGCAATCATCCGTGTGATTCTATTACCTGCAGGAGCATTAACACTTTTAATTGTTACGCTATCAACAACCTGTGATTCCTGATTGGCAACAATTAGTGTGACTTCATGTCCAGCCCGTTGTAGTGTCTTACATTCTTTTACAAATATCCGAATATCTAACGCCGGATGAACCGAGGTTAAATGACAAACCTTCATTTTACTCACTACTTTCGAAATTTACGAATTAAAGAATCAAATGCGCCCTGGCGTATTTGCGCCCGATTTTTTTCGAGCTTGCTCGAAAAGTTTCCGCTGAAAAATCGTGGCATCCGCCGGAGGCTTTTACTTTATTCAGCCGGGGTTTAAACCCTATTGAATTGTTACTCCTATTGCATTCATCCACCATTTATAGTAATGAGATGCTGAATAAAGTAAACATTTTTACACAAGGATAACCAGCCCAATTTCAATTAGCCTGGTTATCCTCCAACATAATTTCTTCTTTTATAATCGATAATAATTAGCTGAAGAATCTTTATGTTCTTTCAATGCATTACGTGTATCAAAAATCGCATTTGAATGCTTAGCCACCATTTCATAATCGAAATTACTGTGGTTAGTTGTAATAAGAACTAAATCTGCAGATTCAATTAACTCTTTTGTTAGTTCAACAGGCTCTACAACCTGCCCATTAAATCTGAAGTTCTTCACATGTGGGTCTACAGTAACCCAGTCTGCTCCAGCTCTTTCAAGTTCATTTAAAATTAATAATGATGGAGATTCACGTACATCATCGATATCTTTCTTATAAGCAACCCCAAGCATGACTATTTTTGAGCCATTAAGAGATTTTCTTTCTTTATTTAAGATTTGCATGCAACGGTCAATAACAAATTCAGGCATGCTATTATTAATTTCCCCAGCCAGTTCAATCAAACGTGTATGGTAATTGTATTCTCTTGCTTTCCATGTGAGATAGAATGGATCAATTGGAATACAGTGACCACCAAGCCCCGGTCCTGGATAGAATGGCATAAATCCGTATGGTTTTGTTGCAGCTGCATCAATAACTTCCCATACATCAATCCCCATTTTGTTACATAAAATAGCCATTTCATTTGCTAGGGCAATATTGAGATGTCTAAATGTATTTTCAAGGATTTTCTCCATTTCTGCAACTGCAGGACTAGATACTTGGTGAACGTCCCCTTCTAATACATTTTTGTACATTTCAGCGGCGATTGCCGTACAAGCAGGCGTGATACCCCCAACAACCTTAGGCGTATTTTTCGTATTATAGCTCTTATTACCTGGGTCTACACGTTCTGGTGAATAAGCAAGGAAGAAGTCTTCACCACAAACTAAGCCCGATGCTTCCAAAATAGGTTTTAACACCTCTTCAGTTGTACCAGGATACGTAGTGCTTTCTAAGACGACTAACATGCCTTTATGAAGATACTTGGCAATTTCCTTCCCAGAGCTTTCAACATATGATGTATCTGGCTGTTGGTAAGTGTCTAAAGGAGTAGGTACACAAATTGCAACAGCATCTACTTCCTGAATACGTGAATAATCTGTTGTAGCCACTAATCTTTTTTCAGAGACAAATTTAGATAGTTCTTCATCGACTACATCACCAATATAGTTAATTCCCTCGTTAACCATATTCGTTCTTTTTTCTTGGATATCAAAACCAATTACATTGTATCCAGCGTTTGCCTTCTCAACAGCTAGCGGTAATCCTACATAACCTAAGCCAACTACACCGATGGTAGCTGTTTTGTTTTCGATTTTATTTAATAATTCTTTTGCATTCGCATTTAATTGAATTTCACTCATTATTAAATCTCCTCACTTTCCTGCCTAAAAAATATAGCCAGGATGTTTAAATGAATAAATATTCCTAAGTATAGTCTTTCAAAATCACCTTATTTATATTATCAAAAATAAACGAATTCAGGTAAACTCATTTATTACAATTTAAATACAAAAAGGTAACCGAATGATTACTTAAGTGAATCGTACGTTTCTTTAATGCCTTCTAAGACAGAATATACAGGTTCCCAACCTAGGTTTGTTTTGATTTTACTGTTGTCGAGACAACTTTTATAAATATCTCCTGCACGTTCCTCTGTATAAATTGGTGATAATTCAACCTGTGTCGTTTCTTTAATCCAATTGATTAATTCATTAACACTAATTTCTGTGTTTGTACTTACATTATAAATACCAGATGGTACTTCTTTTAATGCCGCTACGTGTGCTCTTGCAATGTCCTCAACAAAGATAAAATCCCGCGTTTGCGTTCCGTCTCCAAATATTTGTGGCGGAACACCCTTCATCATACAATCAAAAAAGATTTTGATAACTCCACCTTCGCCATCCTTACTTTGCTTTGGACCGAATACATTTGCAAACCTAAAGATAATATAAGTAATGTCATGTAATTTACAAAAGGATTCAATATACTTTTCAGCAGACATTTTTGAAATGCCATACGGAGAAGTTGGTTGTAATACAGCCTCTTCTTGAATCGGAAGGGACTCATTGTCGCCATATACAGCTGCAGAAGATGCAAAAATAAACTTTTTAATACCTAATTCTTTTGCTACCTGTAAAACCTTTATCGTTCCCTCAATATTAATACTAAGATCATTTAAAGGATCCTTTATGGAAATAGGTACACTAGTTTGAGCTGCTAGATGGATAATAACTTCGATGTCATAAGGTAGTAGCTTTTGAGTAATAGTGGAATCTCTGATATCACCTTCAATAAAAACCTCATCATCCCTAAGATTTTCTCTACTGCCTGATTGAAGGTTATCAAGAATCACAATTTTATGCCCTTCCATTTTGAGCAACTTTTTTGTAAAAGTTCCTATAAAGCCCGCTCCGCCAGTTATTAATATATTCACAGAAATACCTCCATTTCCGTTACCTTGCAATTATACCTTAACTCGTAGTTTCTTGAAAATAGTTCGATATAGTTCGACATCATGTTTTTTTATAATAAGAATGGAGGATATGCTTTCACCAGATTCTTTTTTAAAGATAAATACTTTCATGATAAAGCTAATGATATACGTAATTGTACTTGCGATGGCAGCACCTTCAATTCCATATGGCGGAATCAAAATCAAATTCAGAATCACATTTAAAATCACATTCACAAAGGAAACATACATATTTAATTCAGGTTTGCCCCGTCCTGCCAGGTCATTGGACAATACTTTTTCAATTGATAGGACTGCCAAACCTGGTAGTAGCAATTTCAAAATAATCGAACTTGAACTATACTTCGGTCCAAATAATAGTTGAAAAACAAAATCAGACAAAAAGAACAAGACTAGAGATAATAGGATGATGAACAATGTTAGGTTCCTAGTGACAATTGTCGTAATTTTGTTTCGACCCTCTGTAGTGTCTAATGATGCTACTCTTGGAAGCAATACACTAGAAATAGCCTGTGAAAAAATCGAAATCCGTTCCCCTACATTCAGAGCGGCCGAATAAATTCCCACTGAAGAAAGATTTAAAAAATAACCAACTAATAAAAGATCCAATCGGTAATTTAAAAAGGTCATCATGTTACTAACATGGGCCTTCAATCCGTATCCAATTGTTTTTTTTAGGAATGGGACCGAAAAGTATTTTATATGAATTGTCACATTGTATTTAGTAATAAACACTATAAAGATAACAACAACTGTTATCGCAAAGCCTATCATAAATGCAAGTAATGAACCGAATAAATGGAAATCAAAAACGACAATTAACACAGCAACAAACAACAAATTAGAGAACTGCTGAATGACCAAAATAGTGTTAAACATCTTAAAGTTCTCTAAGCCTTGAAATACGGTCTGTAAAAAAGTCATTAAAAACATGAAAGGTAACCCAGCCAATATTAAATACAGATAGGCTGGATCAATCTCAGAAAACTTACTATCTCCTAGTAGGAGAATTGTAATTACTCCAATAATCATCCCAATTAAGGACAATAGTAGTGCAGTAAAGACATTCGTGTTAAATGCTGTATTTATGTCTACCTCTTTACGACTTACATAATAGATGGTCGCGGAATTAATCCCTAAATTTAGAAATGTAAGGAGCATTTGGGGTAATAATGTGATTAGTGTATACTCCCCGTAAGCTTTGTCTCCAAGAAATCTCGCCAAAAGTACGAGTAATAAAAGACCAAATATAATTCCCAGAAATTGTCTTACAAGTGTAATTGTACTGTTTTTTATAAAACTATTCCCCTGTGTTGGCATATGTGTTCAATTCCCCAATTTTCTTAGTTGCTTGTGCAAAATCAGTATAATTTCTCTCGGCATTATAGGTTGTATCCCATGTTTCAATTGCATTCCTGATCTTTGCTTTCTTCTCATCATCGGATAACAAAGCATACTTCTCGATTTCAATCGTCAATTCCACTGGATCAATATTTTTGGGTAAAAGGACACCATTCTGTGCGTTTACGAGTTCTGAAGTACCTCCTACATCTGTAGCCATAACTGGAATCCCACAACTAAATGCTTCCATGATTGTGACAGGTATCCCTTCACTTTCGCTTACATTTAAAAATAAATCAAATGTTCCATTCTCATAAACCCTTCTTACTTCTTCATTAGGAAGATTCCCCAAAAACCGTACCATCTTATTAGACGATAAAAGCTTTGTTTTTGTTTCAATCTCATTTCTTAATTCCCCATCACCTATATGAGTCCACTCGATCGGAATCGAACACTCACTAAGGGCGCTGACTAAAAGACCAATTCGCTTAACAGGTTTTAAATAGGAGCATGTCACAATTCGTAAAACTGAATCGGTTGACTGTTTGCTAAACCCTTTAGAGGCGCTTGTCCCCAATCTACTAACGACCAATTTATTGGCGATGTTAGGGTTCTGATTGGATAGATATTCGTATCCATCCTTTGAAATGGTGTACACCCGATTCAAAGTATTTATTACTCTCATTTTAAGAGGTAAATATGGTGGGGAGTGACGATAATCGTATAAGTCTCCACCGTGCGTTCTAGATACTGCGATTAGATTCGGGTTGGTTTCCTTCATCATGGCAGCTGCAACAGCTGATGGTGTTAACCAATAGGAATAAATATAAATTTTACTTCCTTCGCTATCCAATCCTCCAACCACTTCTTCAATTTCTTTCTTAATATGATTTGCGTATCCTAGCCAATTTATAAGATTTAAGAAACCTTTCATCCCAAATTTTATGGCTGAACGTGATTCGTTTAGCAACCAATTCATACTTTGTTTATTTCGTAGAACTTCAAATGTTCTTTTAACTCTTGAAGAAGTTTTTGGATTCTTATGGACATACACATTTTGTGGCACATCCCTTACTGAACTTTCATCAAAGCTACTAGTAGGAATGATAACTATTTCATCAAATTCTTTTGACACAAACTTAATTTCAGTTTCAATAAATTCCTCACCAGGTTTATATGGATATCTACTTGTTAAGAAAATAAGGATATTCTTTTTAGTTGCCATTTCGATAACTCCTCAAAAAATATGTCGATTCCTCTACAATCATATCATTTTATCACACTGTTTGATTTTATCAATTTGTTACAATAATTACTTCATTACTATATAAAAAGAAAAAAGCTCCTGCAATTCACACTGCTTAGGAGCTCTCCTCGTTGTTTAGTAATAAAATAAGGTATATGTACTATTTTTCATCGAATCAAATTGTGACTGTACGGAATGATAGCCAGTTGCATATATACCTTGTTTAGGATTATAGTTCAAATAAATTTGTATACTGCTTTGAACAAAGGTTGAATCATTTGGTACTTGAAGCTTTTGTACATATACTTTTTCCTTTAGCTTTTTATATGCAAAACGATCCGTATAAATGGATACAAAATACCGAGTCTGTAATTCATCAAGTATTCCTTCTCTCTCCAAATCTTCAAGAACACTTCCAATCATAGCATGAGCTATGTGTAAATCATGTTTAGACATGGTTCTAAATTCGCCATTTGGGTACAAGTTAACGTATTTTTGAACGACACCTCTGACAACCGAAGAATAGTAATTTCCTAGTGAAATCGCATCAGCAGTAATAATATGATCAGTTGGAACTCCAAGGGCTTGTCCTGCACGTTTGAAATCTTCCATTCTTACTTCCCCAAATTCAGCCTCACTTAAGTGACCATGCAGAAAGCCTTCTTGTGTTGGATTATGATAAGTCTTATGCCAACTACACCATACCTTTTGTCCTGCTAAATCACTTCGATATGATTCTGAATCATATGCACCATTCGCAATTTCCCTGGCAAAGGAGTCTTCCCCTTTAGAAAGTAAGACTAGAAATACTTCTCTTCCTTTTTGAATTTCATTTCGAATATCAACAGAGTAGGTTAACACTTCGTCATCTGCATGTGGAACAAAATAGACGATAGGTGAATTTCGATATGGATTAACGATATCGTAGACAGCAGGTTCTTCAACGGAGCCGCGGCCACCAAGAATGACAAAGCTTGACGATTCCGGACGATTCGCAATTGCTTTTGTTTGATCTGGTGCATGGTTTGATTTTGTTAATAATATTGGAGCATTTTCTTTTGCAGCTAGAATCGAACCTGTTAATGCATCAGCAAACGTTAATCCTGTTGCAACGTAAACTTTATTAGTCGGTAATCGAAATTGCTTTACGATATTTGCAGCAACTTCATATCTATCTTTACCACCGATACGAGTTGCTCCTGGTAATTGATCAAAAACCTGTCTCGACACACTACCTTCTCCACCAACCACAGTTGTCTTTGTTACATTTCGTTCTACAAGTGCTTGTTTCGTTTTAGATGGTAGGTCGCTCGTTTTCGTAAGTAAGATGGGGATTCCATTTTTAGCTGCATAAGGACCTATTGTTAAAGCATCTGCGAACGTTAATCCGTAAGCGACAACCGCATTTTGATTAGATGGCAATTCCTTTGAAATGTTGTATGCAACCTCATAACGGTCTATCCCGCCAATCCTTCTAACATTCGGAATGCCTAATCCAGCAAGTTCAGAATTGATACGATCAGAAACACTTCCCGGTCCACCAACAATAATTACATTACTTGGCGAGAGTCGTAAAATCTCATTTCTAGTCGTCGGTGTAAGCTTATCTTGATGAGTTAGTAGAATTGGAGCATCATTTTGATATGCCAATGGGGTAGAAGCTAGTGCATCTGCAAATGCATTATAAAATGATAGAATTACAGTGTCACTTCCCTGTGGCCATCCTTTTTTCGAAGCATTTACCGCAACTTCAAAACGGTCTAAACCATCAATTCTCTCATAACTCTTTTCAGCAGCAAATGCATATGTATGAATTGATAAAATGAGTAGGAAAAATAATGTTGCTATTGTGAGTCTCTTTTTAATTTTAACCACCTCTTAATATAATTAACTCTTATAACCTAGCAAAAAAGTCCTGTAGTTCTATTATACTAGAAATTTAAGTTTTTTTGTAAAAAAAATGTAAAAATCCCTCATGTTTTCCAATAAATTATCGTTCTTTGTGATTTATTCATAAAAAAAGAGAACATAGGCTAAGCCTAAGTTCTCTTTTTTTATTGGCAGGTCAATGAATCCCTATTATTAATTAATAAACTTATTTAAAACATTTTCAGTCATCTTTTCAAGATTAGGATTGTAACTTGACTGAGTTTCATGTCCATACGGATCTAGGAACCAGTTCCAGTAAAAAGTTCCTACAGCAAAAACCTTTGATCCAGATGGTTTCTCCACCCATACTACATTTGCGAAGGAATTATTTCCATATAATACGACCGGGGAATGCCCAATAACTTCAACTCCAGGAATCGCACTATCATATCTATCTATTTCGCCACCTACAACACTGGGGATTTGGTCACCATTTTTTAGAGTTGTTCCGTTATATATCCAATGGGAGCTATTCGTGACAACAAAGGGCATCGTTCTTGATGGTATCCCCTGGTACATTACTCCAAATAGTTCACTTTCTGGCCTATTAACAGGTGCTTGTCTAAACATAGCCGTAACTTGACTTGGATCCGTTAAGTTAAATGGATCCTCATTAGCCCGATCTTTATAACTTACAAGTAGACGGTCATTATTTTCATATCTAACTTGCCAGTAACCTACATTCGCACTAAACACACCAATGTCCATATTTCCATTCATATGCTTATTTTCAATATGATCTCTCATTTGTTTCGACCAATATTCTCCATGGCCAGCTACAATTAGAGATTTAATATTTGCGTTTGCCAAATATCCTTGATGAATATCTGTATCAGTTACATAGTTTAGGTTGTAACCCTTCTTCTCCATCCATCTAATGAGATTATATTCATAGCTGAAAAACTGACCCGCACCATTTTCCTCATTATATGGACGATTATAAGATATCTTTATGGCAGGTATTTTATTTGAGCTATTGTACCCATATAAACTTTTTCCGCCCCAATTATTGTATGCCTGATACGTATTTGTTGAAATTAAAACTGCAAAATCTGCATTAGGCTGTCTATCCTTTATCACAAAAGGAATATAGCTTTCCATTTTATCATTGCTTACTATTTTCACTAAATAGAAGCCACTACTCCAATTGGATGGAATTTGATATTGATAAGATTGAGTCCAATTTGCATCCATTGTATTTGGATCAGATTTACTATTTTGAATAGAGGCTCCCCTACCAGAAATCGTCGTTAAATGTTGTGCCCCTTTTCCATTATTGTAACCCATTCGATAAAATTCCAATTGATAGGACGATGGACTTTTAATATAAAAGGCAATGGATTCTCCTGGAATATACGAAGTCTTAGAAGTGTATCCTTGTAATGTATTTTTTCCTGGTTTCTTGATTGTCCATACCCCTGGAATATACATATTACTGCCAACAGACCCGGTACCGCCTAAAATAGTAATATTTAAATTAGGCTTCCTAAGCATAGCATTTTCTGTCGGTTGAGGCAGTTTATCCTTATAAGTAAGCAGAAGAGATGCAGTTTCTTTTGCAGCTAACACTGAGCCTGTAAGGGCATCTGCAAAGGATGCACCAGTCGCAATAAACACATTGCCAATTTCCTTATTATAGGTATTGTCTATGTTTGCAGCGACTTCGTAGCGATCCTTTCCACCAATTCGATATGGACCTGGTAGACTATTTGCAACATTCTTCCCTACACTACCTTCTCCCCCCACAATAATTGTGCTTTTAATTTGCTTAGAGTTTAAAGAATCCTTTGTGAATTGAGGAAGATTATCTTTTTTTGTTAATAAAATTGGATATCCATTTCTTGCCGCATATGGAGCAATTGCTAGAGCATCTGGATAATTTAATCCATATGCAATGACAGCCTTTCCTGTATTTGGAAGCCTGCTGGCCACTTGCTTTGCAACTTCATATCTGTCTATTCCACCGATACGTTCCACATTCTTGATATTCATGGACTGAAGATCCGTAATAACTTGATTATGAATACTGCCAGGTCCACCCACAAGAATTACTTTTTGCGGGTTTAACCTTTTCAATTCTGCTTTAGTAGTATCTGTTAACTTATTGGGATGAGTAAGTAGAATGGGTCCATTTTCTTGATAGGCTAATGGAGTTGCAGCTAATGCATCTGCGAAGGCTAGGTAATTTGCTAATATTACTGTATTTGCACCCGCGGACCATCCTTTTTTTGATATATTAACAGCAACTTCAAATCTATCTTTTCCTGCAAAGCGCTCTACTCCTTCTTCTGCGTTTGCTTCAACTGAGTTTGTTGCAAGAATTAGTAGTAGGAATAATAGGATTGTACTTATTTTTTTCAATTTCCGCCCCCCTGTTTCATTTTTCATGTGTATATTATACTAAAAAAATGTCGAAACATCCATTTTTCTGGAAGATGCAGATTATTTAAACTTATCCCACTTCCATGACAAATAAAAAAGAACCTAGAGATTTCTAGGTTCCAGATAAACTAGTTTCCAAGAGTTGTTCCTGGATAGTAGAATTGTAGAATTTGTTGATAGGTCTGACCAGCGTTCGCACGACTATTTGCACCCTGTTGACTCATACCAACACCATGACCGAATCCACGACCTGAAATTTTGAATGCATTGTCATCGACTTGAATATTATCAACTAGTGTACTTCTCATATTAAGTGTTCCCAGTAACTTCCTTAACTCAGTAGCTGGAATTTGCTTTTCTAATGTTCGAAGCTGGATCTCGCCACCATTTAATGGATATGCGGAAGTTGCACCAGGATATACATAAAAATCTACTTTCAGTACGGCTGTTTTACTTCTACCGCTACTGTGCTTATCTCCTGTTACGGCAATATTTGAGATGTTTATTACCTTAATATCCTCATTCTGATATCCATAAGTCTTAACCCAATTGTTAAGGTTTTGGAAGATTGTATCATTGATAGGTTTTCCATTTAAATCGTAACCATCTACTAGATTTGAAGGTCCGTCCCACCACCAATATCCAGGGTTTTTCAGATCCTTCCCCTCCACATTAAACTGCTTTTTATTTACAGTTAAATTCCAAGTATAAGTATCATAGGAGTCTGCTTTTACCGGTAGATATGGAAGTGCTGTTGAATTCCATTCATTTGCATTTGATTCAGTCATACCACCGTTACTTGATGAAAATACAGCACTAATCAATTTTCCGTTGTGACGTAATACCTGGCCTTTTGTAGCATCAACCGCCTGACTAGATCTATGTTCAAATGGGTAGGCATCTTTTAACCCCCAAGTATATCCACCATATACCTGGTAAGATTGATTATCAGGGACTGTTTTCCCTACATCATCAATAGAATAGGTTCTAGCAGCGACAGCTTGTGCTTTAAGAGCTTCAACATGCCAGCTTGCAGGCATTTCTCTTGGAACAACACCTTTTAAATAATCTTCGTATGGAATATTACGGTTAATCGGGCGAACATATTTACCACCATCAAGATTAAATTCCATATTACCAATATAAGAGACATTGTTTATTTTGATCTGATTACTGCCACTATATGCACTCGGAATCAAGGTAAATGGTGCAGTGCCAAAATCTTTTAATCTAGTATTCCCGTTATATAGTGCTAATCTAGCATTTTCAACACGGACAGAATAATTCACACCTGGCGCTAAGTTTACTTCATTTGGTAGCATTCCAACTACCTTTTCACTAACTGAACCAGTTCCACCTAGGATTGTAAAACTAGATGTGCCTTTTTCTTTAATAATCGTTTGAATAAATCCTGGCAGTTCATTCGGTTTTGTTAAAAGAAGTGGTGCGCCCTCTTTTGCAGCTAACACAGAGCCTGTTAGAGCATCAGCAAATGAAAGGCCTGTTGATATGAAAGCTGAATTGGCAGGTAGATTAAAGTGTCTAATAATATTTGCAGATACCTCATAACGGTCTTTTCCACCAATACGTTCTTTTTGTGAAGTTCCCAGAGAAGAATATACCTGAGGACTCACACTACCTTCTCCACCGATAACAACGGTTTTCGCTTTGCCATTCAAAGCAGCTTTTGTCTCATTTGGCAAATTGTCTTTCTTAGACAAAAGAATAGGATATCCTTTTTGAGCAGCATATGGAGCGATCGAAAGGGCATCTGCAAAGACTAATCCATTCGCCACAAAAGCAGTATCCGGATTTCCCATTTGGCTAGCAACACCCTGCGCTACTGCATAACGATCATTTCCACCAATACGTTGTACATTAGAAGTAATTTTCTTTAATTGGCCCTCAACCGTTGATGAAACACTTCCCGGGCCACCGACGATAATAATTTTTTGTGGTTTTAATTGGCTAAGTTTTGCATTTGTTGCTGGTGTTAATTGATTTGGGTGTGTTAACAAGATTGGTGCATTATTTTTATATGCGAGTGGAGTTGCAGATAACGCATCAGCGAAAGCTAAATAGTTAACAATTACAACCGTATTTGAGGTGTTCCAACCACTTGATGCTACATTGTTAGCAACCTCAAATCGATCCTTCCCCCCGAAACGGATATTTCCATTTTGCAGCTTATAGTTCCCTACTGTTTGGACATTAACCGCAGTTGAATTTCCAATATAATTAGATAGAGAAACGGAGATAGTTGATGCTCCCGCAACTGCCGAACCTAATGGAGATAAAGCCAAACACGCGGAAACGGCTATGGCCAAGGAAATCTTCTTAATATTCAATTTGCATGAATCCTCCTTAAAAAATTTCAAAATGTTACAAGATTTGTCGTTTTTCACCTCTAACAATCTATGAAAATGAATATCTATGTATAAATCTATCAAAATTTGTCATATAGGTAAATGGTTAATTTCACCGCACTGGATCTTAAAACAAATAAAAAGGCGGTAGAACCAACTGTTCTACACGCCAAAATTTGCTAAATAATTTTTTTTATTGTTTTAAAAATAATCAGGAAATCCTCAAAAACCGATCTTTTCCTCAAGTATTGTAAATTATACTTTAGTTTATCAACCATTATTTCCTCAATATAAGTCTTCTCTGGGTCTGAGCTTCTCCCAAGCAATTCACTTTCATCACTATACTTAATGGAGGCATAATCCGTAATCCCCGGACGAATTAGGAATATTTGCCTTTGTTCATTATTGTAATACTGAGTGTATTTCGGAACCTCCGGACGAGGACCCACTAGGCTCATGTCACCTTTTAATACATTGATTAACTGAGGAAATTCATCAACCTTATATTTTCTAAGGAAATGACCTACCCTCGTTATCCGCCGGTCTTTCCCAACCGTAATTTGCTTACCGAGCTTTTCAGCCTCAACAACCATAGTACGAAACTTTAGAATTTCAAACTTCTTTTCAAATTGTCCGACCCTCACTTGTTTAAAAAACACAGGTCCTTTTGAATCCAATTTAATGAATAAAGAAATAAGTAGAAGTATAGGTGATAAGACGATTATTCCGATGGCGGCTACGATGATATCAATGGCTCTCTTCACTACATCATTAAGGTTGTTCCCTTTTTTACCATATAGAAAAGCTTTCTCTTCCACATTATCACCTATTTTCGATATGTTGTTGCAATATCAGTTACAGCATCAATTACCTGCTGCACATCTTGTTCACTCATTTTTGGATACAAAGGTAGTGATATTGCCCCTTTGTATGCTTGAAGTGCATTTGGATAATCATTGATATCATATCCTAAATTTTTATAGTATGGATGCATTGGAACTGGAATAAAGTGAACACTTGTGCCAATGCCCTTTTCCTTTAGTTTTTCAATAAACTCAGCACGGTCAATTGTGAATAAATCCTCGTTTACTCTTATGACAAATAAATGCCAAGCGTGACGATTGATTTCATCATGATGTGGTAAAGTAACTCCCTCAATATTAGCTAATCCACTATAATAGGCTTGAGCAATTTGGTCCCTTTTATTTTGCATACCTTCAAGCTTATCTAATTGAACAATTCCAAATGCTGCTTGAATGTCGGTCATATTGTATTTGTAACCAGGGTATTCTACTTCATAATACCAAGTTCCTTTATCACCATAACGATTCCATGCGTTTTTGCTCATTCCATGCAAGCTCATAACTCGAATTTTATCTGCCCATTCTTCATTATGAGTGGTTACAAGCCCACCTTCACCTGTCACTAGGTTTTTAGTCGCGTAGAAGCTGAAACAAGTAAAGTCACCAATGCTACCTACCATTTTCCCTTTATATTTTGTATAAATAGCATGGGCAGCATCTTCAATTACAACTAGATTATGCTTTTTAGCAATTTCCATAATCGGATCCATGTCACAAGGATAGCCTGCAAAATGTACTGGAATAATAGCCTTCGTTTTGGAAGTGATTTTACGTTCAATTTGTTTAGGATCAATATTCATTGTTACGGGATCAATATCAACAAAGACCGGCTTTGCCCCCGTGTGAATAATGGTGTTTGCTGAAGCTACAAACGTATATGGAGTAGTTATAACCTCATCACCAGGTCCTATCCCTGCAGCCAACTGTGCTAGATGAAGACCAGCCGTACATGAGTTTAAGCCAATTCCATATTTTGCATCAACATAGTTTGTCACTCGTTTTTCAAATTCAACCGTTTTAGGACCTTTACTTAACCAATTTGAATGTATCGTATCGATTACTTCTTTAATTTCTTCGTCACCGACTAAGGGAAGTGCATAAGGAATTGTTCCCATTTTCTTCACACCTTCTAGTTTAATAAATGTAAAAATTTATCAGCAAGCACCTTGTAATCATGGTTTTTCATCACAAAGTCCTTCCCATTTTTTCCTAATAATTGTCTTTCTGCATCTGTTTTTTTGTACATCTCTTTTATCGCATCGGCAATTAATCGTGGATCTTCAGGCAATACAGAAATACCACAATTAGCCTCTTTAACTAAATCATTTCCTGCCTCAATGCTATGTACAATCGGTTTTCCAGACATCATATAGTCTAATAACTTATTTGGACTAACCCCAAATTGATATAGCGGGCTTTTTCTCCATCCAATAAATAAGCAGTCCATTCTAGATAAGAAATCAGGAATGGCATTTTTATCGATTACAGGTAAAAAGTGAACATTGGCTAAACCCTTTTTCTTTGCTTCTTCAATAAGCTTTTCTTTTTCAGGACCTTTTCCGACAAGAACAAATTCAATTGGTTCTTCTTTTAGTAGCTCTGCTGTTTCAATTACGTACTCCATTGCATTTGAGATCCCATGACCACCAGCATAACCAACAAGAAATTTATCTTTGCTTTTTAATTCATGTATTACCTTTTGATGTTCAGCAGGTATTTTTTCTGTTGCACTGTTCCATTCGTCAACGACAATCCCATTTGGCAAAAATGCAAATTTATGTAAATCCATTCCATGATCAAACATATGCTGTTTTGCATTTGGCAATAAGGAAACTACCTTGTCTGCCTTTTTATACGCAAAATTTTCTCCTCTTTGCATCAAAAAGATAAACGGGTGAAGTGAAGACATATTCCCTAATAATTTTGGAGTTAACGGCCATAAATCATGTACCTCAAAAACAAGCTTTGCTTTTGCCTTTTTAGCAGTTTTATGTGCCGGATACATATCCAATGGATAGGTAGAAGATCCAATGACGACATCTGGTTTTACAAGTGAAACAATTTTATTACTATTAAGCATTAGCTCTTTAACAAATGAAAAGATATTAATGACACGCTTAACTCCGTTACCTTCATAACTCGGTGTATCAATCCATATATAGCGAATGCCATCAATTATTTCTTCAGTCCATTTACCATTCATTTCAGGCTGAATGGTTCTTACATGGGACTGGGACGAGGCAAGTATTGTGACTTGGTGTCCCATCTTTACCCACTCTCTGCTTAGGTAGTACGGTCGATACTCCATACCATGTTTATTCGAACCAGCATAGTGGTTAATCAATAATATGTTCATCATTCAATCCTCGGATCTATTGATTTTTTAAAAGCTGATCGTCGGGTACATTTCGTAACTTTCGTGCAGGAGACCCTACCACTATTTCTGCTTGATTAACATCTTTCGTAACGATACTTCCTGCAGCCACAGCTCCATCTTCTTCAATTATTTTACCTGGTAAAATGGTTGAATTTGCTCCAATTCTACCGCCGTTCTTAATAGTAACACCCTTAAAATGTTTATACCGCTCTTTTGACCTTGCCATATAGTTGTCGTTTGTTGTAACAACACACGGGGCAATAAAAACATAATCCCCAAGTTCAGAATAGGCTGTAATGTAGGAGTTTGTTTCTAGCTTACAGAAGCTTCCTACTCGACAATCATTTTCAACGGCTACGCCTCTGCCAACAATCGTTTTATACCCAATTGTAACTCTCTCTCTAATGGTAGCTAAATCAGCAATAAATACGTCATCGGCTATATCGGCATTTGCATAGATAATAGCAGATGTACCGACTGTTACCCCACTCCCTATTTTTGTTGGAGGTAATTGTTTAACGTCTGGTAGTATTGAATTTTTAGCTCTCGTTGGTTGCTTACCGATTACTGCATTATCTTGAATAATAACATTATCGCCAATGGTAACACCATCATATACGATTACGTTATGACCTATTATAACATTCTTACCAAAAGAGACATTTTCACCAATTATGACATTATGGCCTTTTGTAACTTCCATCATAGGCAATTCTTCCTTTACACAATTTTTTAAACAGGTAGGATCTCATTTTTTAGTTTTTGGTGTTTATTATCTTGTTGATCTTCTTGTTGATGCTTTTTCTTATTCGCAATTTCTAATAACAGGTTACGCAAATCTTCTTTATCATCAACTACTTTATCAATGCGCTGCAAAATAACATCTGCATTTTCTTGTGTTGCTTTTCCAATATAAATCTTTGGATAGATTGTTTCAGGAAGTATTTCATCCTTGTTTAAAATCTCTTCGTACATCTTTTCACCAGGTCGTAAACCAGAGTACTCGATTTTAATTTCATCTTCAGTAAATCCAGATAGCTTTATCAGCTTTTTGGCAAGATCAACTATTTTTATAGGCTCACCCATATCAAGCACAAAAATCTCCCCACCACGTGCAAGTGAACCTGCTTGGATGACAAGACGAGCTGCTTCGGGAATAGTCATAAAATATCTTGTTATATCTGGATGAGTAACTGTTATTGGTCCACCCTTAGCAATTTGTTTTTTAAATAAAGGAACGACACTTCCTCTACTACCTAGTACATTTCCGAAGCGAACTGCAACGAAGCGAGTCTCACTGGTACGATCAATATTTTGAATAATAATTTCCGCAATCCGTTTTGTTGCCCCCATTACATTAGTAGGGTTAACAGCTTTATCCGTTGACACTAAAACAAATGTATCTACCTTAGCTGCAGAAGCAGCTTCAGCGACATTTTTGGTTCCATAAATATTATTTTTAACTGCCGCTTCGGGATTTCTCTCCATCAAAGGAACATGCTTATGTGCTGCCGCATGAAAAACAAATTTTGGCATGTGATGATTCATAATTTGTTGGATTTTAAAGGCATCTTGAATATCAGCGATTTCTGTAACAAATTCGATTTGTCCTTTGTACAGACTTAAAAGCTCCATTTCGATATTATAAATACTATTTTCACCGTGGCCTAATAACACCAATTTTTTCGGATTGAACAAACAGATTTGACGGCATAATTCGGAGCCAATTGAACCGCCAGCCCCCGTAATTAGAACCGTTTGACCTTCCATTTTTTCTGCGATGGCTTTTGTATCAAGTTCAACTGGTTCACGACCGAGTAAATCCTCAATTGAAACATCGCGAATATGGTTGATTGACACCTTTCCTGATGCCAAGTCACCTATTAACGGTAATATTTGAACATCTTCACATAGCTTTTTTGCTTCTGTAACGATTTCATCCAATTTTTTCTTCGTTAACGATGGGATGGCAATGACCACATGTTCAATTCGGTATCGTTTTATGACCTTAGATAAATCATTAGTCGTTCCTACAACTGGTATTCCACTGATACTAAGCTGTTGAACTTGGCTATTATCATCTAAGAAGGCCACAGGTTTAAGCCCTGTAGTTGGGTGATCTTTTATTTGGCGGACTAACATTCTCCCTGTTGAACCGGCCCCTAAAATAAGGGTTCTTTTTGTCTTCACAGGTTTAATATCCTTCGTCTTAAAATAAAAAAGGATAGTTGAGAGAAATTTAGTCCAAAAACGCATTCCTCCGAGGAAGAATATATGCAATAAGTAGGTTATAGAAAGTGCACGTAGATATGCATTATCATATACAATCTTTTGTAATAGTGCTGTTAGTGCAATTGAACATGTTACAACTAATACTAAACCAACCAATTCCTCCGTACTCGCATACCTCCATACCTTTCTGTATAGACCAAAGAGATATGAAAAAACATAATGAGAAATAAGCAACACTATTGAGCTTAAAAATACACGGTCATCTTGAAAATATTCCGCAAAAGGGTTTAGGAAAAAGTGTGACAAATATATAGAAAATAAAACTACAATTGAATCAGCTATAAAAAGGAAAAACACCCTTGTTTTATAGGTCATTATTAATCCTCCTCATTAAACTCACTAACAGGAAATGTCATCAGACATTCTTGGAGGTTAGTTGTTACTAATTATCTTTTGATTTTCGTCAGTAATTATAACATATTTATCATTTAATACACTAATAATATTGGATGCAGACTAATAGTCAGAAAAATCGATGTGACAATATACCATTCGTTTCTTATTTGGAAAAAGTAGGGGTACATAGATTAGTCACATTTATTAAAAAAAGGTTACAATTAATTCTTTCTAGATAAAAATAAAACAAACAGAACACAAGGCTCTGTTTGTTTTATTTGGTTTAATTTTTCCCGTAATAGTTGAGAACGCCCTGATATATGGCATTTGCAGCCTTTTCACGAAATTCCGGAGAACCTAGTTTCACTGCTTCATTTTGATTTGAAATGAATGCAACCTCAACAAGGATACTTGCCATGGTTGATTCACGAATAACCTTGAAACTAGCCTCCTTAACACCTCGATCACGTGTGCCAAGTTGTCTAATTAATTCTTTTTGAATTTCCGTTGCAAGCTCTTTACTCTCTGCACTTGCATATTTGTCATTCCAGAAGGTTTCAGTTCCATTAGCAGACTGATTAGTAGCAGCATTATTATGAATACTTATAAACGCATTTGCACCTATAGAATTAGCAATTTCAACTCTTTGATCTAATGTAACGTATACGTTAGATTCTCTAGTCATCACAACATTTGCGCCAATTGGTTCTAATTTTGACTGAACTCGTTTTGCAATGTCTAAAACAACATCTTTCTCATTTAGTCCATGACCAATAGCTCCTGGGTCAGAGCCACCATGACCAGCATCGACTACAATTGTTAAACCTGCCAGCTTACCCGAAACTTGAGATACAACTCTTTGTGGGACAGAACCCAGTCCACCTAGAATTACAAAATTTGAAATGCCTCGTTCTTTAATAATTTGACGAGTATAATCTGGGAGTGTATCATTTTTTGACAATAAAATCGGTGCATTTTCTTTCGCAGCTAATACTGAACCAGTTAATGCATCAGCAAAGGTTAAACCTGTTGCTAAATACGCTTTTTCTGTTGGCAAATTAAATGTTCTAATGACATTGGCTGCTACTTCATATCGGTCCTTACCTGAAATTCTCATAGGTCCTTTTAAATTTTTAAAAACAGACTCAGAAACACTAGCCGTTCCACCAACAACAACTGTATTAGTAACATTACGTGTTGCGAGAATCTGCTTGGTAACTTCGGGCATTAGATTTGGTTTAGTTAGAAGTATAGGAATTTTATTTTTAGATGCATATGGAGAAATAGCAAGTGCATCAGGAAAATCTAAACCATTCGCTAATACTGCACGATTATTATTTGGAATTTCTTTGGCAATTCTTGCTGCTACTTCATACCTATCTCTTCCTCCCAAACGCCAAACATCTGATACACCCATTTTCCGTAATTCAATCATAACACTATCATTAATGCTTCCAGCGCCACCAACTATAATTACCCTTTTTGGGTTCAGTCGTTTAATCTCCTCTTTTGTTACTCCAGTAAGAGAGCCTGTGTGAGTTAAAAGAATTGGAGCATCATAGTGGAAGGCTAATGGCCCTGCAGCAAGAGCATCGGCATAAGCATTATAAAATGCGAGCACCACAGTTTCGGAATGTTTTGGCCACCCCTTCTGAGATAGGTTTACAGAGACTTGAAACCTATCTTTCCCATCTACTCGTTCTGCCGTGTTATCAGCAAAGGTGCTGCTTGAAAACAAGAGTAGTAGAAACGGAAGAACTAGTAAAATAAAAATTTTTTTCAACTTTGATACCTCCCCAAAAAAAACGTATAACGTCAATATACCAAATATTTCTCCTTTTTTCAGCAAATAAACCAAAATAAATACAAATTCATTACTTTTGTAAAAAAAAAAGCGTAGATACATAAGTCTACACTTTTTTACTATTAATCTATTATTATTTAATTTCTTTACTTCCCAATGCTTTATCAATCTTATACATGTGACCAGCAACTCTTGAACCCCAATTTGGATCAGAAGCATACCATACATTTACACCTATACCTTTATGCCCCGGGTATGGACCTTCATTTTTCCAACTATTTGGGTTCGTATAACCATCTTTCATGTAATCTTTAGCAAATTGATTAATACTATCTACATATTTATTATAAATCTCACCAGAGGTAGGATTTGAATCATGCACTTTAATTCCAAAAAGGTTTTTATCTCTAAATGCAATATCACTTACTCCCCAAGCACTTTCGTGTATAGCTGCTGCTAGAATAAATAAAGCGTTAATATTATAAGTATCTTGAGCTGCGAGCATTGCATCAATAATTTCAGGGTCTCTTAATGGACTTCCATTAATCCTTCCCATTTTTCTCTCCCAGTCTTTTAACTCTTGACTTGAATTAACATAGGATAGTAATTGATCTCTAGAATATGAGGTCTTAGAAACTATCGATGACTTCAGTTGAAAGTATTGCTCAAATTCCCCAACCTTTTGATTTGACGCATTGTAAAATACAACACCATCCAAACTGTAATATTTCTGGTTGGTATTTATAAATGACGGTGCTTTTCCTACAATTGTTTGAACACCTTTTACAACATGGATTAAATCTGTTCCATTTGAAATATAATAAGATCTACTACTATTCATTGTTGCACTAGGTATAAGAGAAACTTCAGATGATTTGACCCAACCTTCTCTATTTGCTAATTGCACTTTTACTTTCGATGAATCAACTGATATATACTTCATTTCTGTACCAGGCGATACATAGGTAGATCTCTGCCAATCATACATTTGAGACCCAGAATAAAAATTAACAGTCGCATTTCCATTAGACGGTTTAGCTATTACCATTCCAATATTAATAAGGTTTGCAACAATATTTTGAGGAACTGAACCCGTTCCACCTAGTACTGTTAAATTAAACATTTGATTTTCAAATATTGCTGACTGCGTTGCTGGAGAAACGTAAGTTGGACTAGTAAGGAGAATCGGTGCCTTATTTTTAGCAGCAAGTACTGATCCAGTCAAAGCATCAGCAAATGTAAGTCCTGTCGATAAATATGCTTTATCCGTATTGTAACCGAATCTTTCAATAATATTTGCTGCAACTTCATATCGATCCTTCCCTCCTATTCTAGAAGGTCCTTTTTTCAATTCATTTTTAACTTGAAAATATACACCCCTACTTATACTTCCTTCCCCACCAATAACGAATGTATATTTTATAGAGGATTTTGAAAGTGCTGCTTTTGTTTCATCAGGTATAGAATCTTTACGAGTTAATAAAATTGGAAATCCATTTTCTGAGGCATATGGAGATATTGCTAAAGCGTCAGAAAAATTAAGTCCAGATGCTAAGATAACACTGTCTTTTGCAGGTAATTCAGCAGCTATATTTTCAGCAACCTCATATCTATCTTTTCCGCCAATTCTCCAAACACTCTTTATCCCCATATTACGTAATTCTCTCATAATATCATCAGATACACTTCCCGCTCCTCCGACTACAACTACTTTATTTGCTTTTAAACGGGAAATTTCATTTTTAGTGACTGGTGTTAATTTATCTTTATGAGTAAGTAAAATCGGAGCATCATAATTATATGCTAATGGACCAGCCGCTAATGCATCTGCATATGCATTATAGAATGCTATTATTACAGTAGATGAGGTACCCCATCCTGTTTGCGAAACATTAACCGCAACCTCAAATCTATCTTTACCGTCAATCCGTGTTAAATTAGTTTCTGCTTTTGCAATATCTACGTTTAGTACTAATAAGATTGATAAAATAATTAAAAATTGAATTTTCCGCAATACTATTTCCTCCAAAAATTTAAATTCTAAGAAAAAGTGTGATAAATGAACCTAAAAATCTATTAAACACTTTTTCTTCTACTCTCACCACCTCTCTTAAAAAATTTATCAGATTTTGTCAAAATGGTAAATAGCTAAATATAAACCNNCTGGATGAAACTTCTATAATCAGATTTATTATTATTTTTATCTCAAATATTTATTGTACAGTAAAAAAGGTTGTTTGTTTGAGTAGAAGTCTCAACAAACAACCTTCCTAAGGTATCATATTCACTTTATAAAGCCATCGATATCGTTTCGAATAGAGCTTAATAAAGATCTATTATCAAAGTTATACTGATTAAATTCCTTTTCCCTAACTAATCCAATAATATTAACTAAATTATCTATATTATCAACTACCTCAATAAATCCTAAGTCATAAAACATCGAGGCAATTTCTTCCTGATGATTATCCACATGCTCTCCAAATTCCTTTTTTCTCGGAACAACAATTACTTTTTTTTCGTATTTTAATGCCTGAATAATTGAACTTGTCCCAGCATGACAAATACATATTTCTGAATCAGATAAAAATGTAGAAACCTCTTTTGAAGAAAGCATTTCGTAATGTTTGTAATGCTTTGGCTTATATGTTGAATAACCAATCTGAGATATTATTTCATCTTGGATTTTATTTTCTTGCTTTAATTCATCCAACTTTTGAAATAGACGATTAAACTGAAACTTTTGAGTTCCAACTGTAACAAATATCAATAAATCCCCCCCTTAAAAATGGCCCTAGGATAAAATTGAAGCATACTCTCCCATTGCACATAGAATTTATCGGCAAATTTGTAAACAATCTTACCCGTCAGTGTGGGCGAATGAATTTTAGCAAAACTTTCTATAAAGATAATCTTTTTTCCGAGAAGTTTACCAAAAAATAATAAAGGGAGTGTTGCTCCGGCTCCTGTTGAAATAATAACCTTAGGATTTGCTTTTACAAGATAGCTAAAAGATAAAATCAAATTTAGAAGAAAAACAAATAAAAAGTTTAGTTTTTTTCTATCCTGTTGGAATAAAAAATTAATTTCGTATCTTTTTTCAAGACCGTCAGTTGTTTTGTTTTTTTCTGTAATAATCGATATATTATACTCTTCCAATGTTTTTACTATCTGCATTAGTTGAGCAAAATGACCACCAGTAGAACTCACCAGTAAAACATCAATTTGTTTTTCGCTTTTCATGTATATATCCCTTCTCAAAGAATTCAAGGAAGTCCCCCATTACTTTACCGTTAAAATATTCCATCGAAGTCAAATAAGCATTCATTTTCATCTGGTTGCGCTGTTCATCACTCATATCAAAAAAATGTTCTATGCATTCAGCCAACGCTTTGTAATCACCTGGTTCAAATAGTATGCCATTTTCATTATTAATAACATACTCGGGTAATGCACCAATATTTGTCCCAATAACTGGACATTTGCATGCCATAGCTTCTATTCCAACCAGACCCAAGCTCTCGTATCTTCTTGTAGGAAAAACTAGCACTTCCAGCAAATTATATATTTCGGAGAGCTTATCATGAGGCAATAAATCATATAAATGCAAATAATCTCCAATATTATTCTTATTTATATAATCCACTACTTCAGGATAATATTTTCCGTTTCCTACTAAAACAAATCTCATATTTCCAATTTTGTTTTCTTTAACAAGTATATTAATTGCTTTAAGAAAATCATCCCAACCTTTTCCTTTATCAATCCTACCAACATACCCAATATACTTCATGGATGGTGATAATCCAAAGTTACTAAAGTGGACAGCCCTAGGTTGAAATATCTTTTCTGAGATCCCACCTGATGGGGATATAAATATTTTTGTACTTTCTAAATTGTACTTGTCCTGGACTACTTTTTTGAAGTATCCCGAGGGAACAATTATCTTTTCGGAGATATAAAGTAGCCTCTTTACTAAAAATTGCATTTTCTTTTTATAGTTTGTCTCTGGAACAACATCACTTCCATGAACATTCACGTAAATTACACTATTCTTTTTTAATGTTTTCCCTAAAATAATGGGTAAAGCGTTGTGGGATGCATAGTGCACATAAATGATATCATTTGATTTAAAAACAAAATAAAATAGTACCATTAGGTAATGTTTTATATAGGCAAAAAGCTTTTTTATTTTTGAATTTTTTTTATAAATAACAATCTTGGTAACATCATGACTACCATTAATTAAAAAGTCTTCTGTCTTTTTAACGAAGATTCCATATGAGGGATTTTGATCATCAGGATACATATTTGATACTAAAAGTATTTTCATTCTATCTAACCTTCCAATTTTTTCAAAAGAATGGACGCTTGTTCAGGTATAACCAATATTCTTTTGCTGTTATTTTTGCACAAATTAATGCGAGGAAGCTTCCAGATAAAGCAGAATACAGAACATGCCCGCCTAAAAAACTATATAGAAACACTAAACAAAAACTCAAATAAAATGGAAATCCTACACGCTGACCGATTTTTATATTACTTAATATAATTAAAATAAAATACCCATATATCAATATTGTTCCTAATAATCCATAACTAAAAAAAGTATCAAAAAAATCCATCTCAATTTGCATTGTTTCTTTATCAGCAAAAAAATGTTCAGCTGTTCCTAATCCGTGACTATAGTTCCCAATGCCGAAATTAAACCTGAAAAATTTATGCTCAGATTCATTATAGTCATCAATAGCCGCATCTAAAAATGTATCTCTTCCCGTAACTATAAAAGAAAATAAATCATTTTCATTTTGTACTTGCTTTTGAAAAAAATATGAATGGCGGTCGATTGATTTTGCTATTTCATCATTAAATATTAGAAATAATGCTGAACAGATGAAAAGCAAACCAACTAATAGATACAAATATATTTTCGGGGTTATTTTATCTTTATACTTTATATATAGGACAATTAAATAAATTAAAATAGTTAGACCAGTAAAAGCAACACTTGATTTTGATCCTAATAATAGTAAAGACAAGAGTAAACCAAGTGTAATTAAAGAGTAAATCAATATCGACTTTTGATTTCTTATTTCAATACTAGTAATTAATGAATTACTTGAAAATATAAACAAAACCATTAAAACAACATTCAAATCATTAGCCGCATAAAAAAAACCACTAAACCCTACATTTCCCGAGTACATGGAATAACCAGTATTGAAAACCTTGGGTATTAATATAAATAATGGAAAAGCAATTAAATTAATATATAAGACTTTTTCTATTAAAGGTGAATTACTTCCTTTTCTTTTTAGAGCCATGAATGCTTCTATAATTAAAACGATTAATAAAAGCTTTGAAAGATGTATTAAATCCTTCATCAGACCTTCTAAGGACTGATGAACAAAAGCAAAATATCCGAACTGTTGCAAAACTAAAAAGGATCCCATAAGAACTGGGTAAATTCTAAATTGCTTGTACTTAAAAATTATGTGAATTAAAAATAAGATTAATAAGCCCCTATACACTTGACCAACACTAAAAGGAAAATCGATGTTCCTTATGAGGTATCCATTAAGACTATCAACAGCAGCGATGATAATAAAAAATAAAACAAAAACTTTTTCTTCATTGATATTAATCATTTTATTCATTATTTAAACTTCCTTGTTTTAAAGTATACTTTCCCAAAGAATTTATAAATCTATTCCTAATTATTATTAGAATTGCCATACTAAATATGCATAATAAAGTTAAATTAAGAAATCCCTGATAATAATCAGGGATTCGATATAACTATTTTAATAAGCACCTTCTGAACCAAACATAACTTTTACTGTCTTTAAAATAATCTTTAAATCATAGAAAAAACTTCGCTCTGAAATATATTTAAGATCCAATTCAACCATAGATTCAAAGCCAATGTTACTTCTCCCACTTACCTGCCACAATCCAGTACATCCTGGGGTTACTGCTAATCTCTGCTTATGGTAAGAATTGTATTGCTCTACTTCTCTAGGCAAAGCAGGTCTTGGTCCAACTAAACTCATTTCTCCTCTTAGTACATTCCACAATTGGGGAAGTTCATCAATACTAGTTTTTCGAATAAAGTTCCCAACCTTGGTAACCCGAGGATCCGACTTCATTTTAAACATCGCACCACTGGTTTCGTTTAAATGTTTTAATGAATCCAATAATTCTTCTGCATTTGAAACCATTGAACGAAACTTAAACATTTCGAATTCTATACCATCTTTTCCAACCCTTTTTTGCTTAAAAAACACTTTACCTTTTGGATCTTCAATTTTTATTAAAGTAGCAACAATTAGAAATAATGGCAATAGTAATAACAACCCAAATATAGAACCAATTAAATCAATTGTTCTTTTAGCAAAAAGAAATCTGGCATTGTTTATTGATAATTTTAGTTCATAACTATTATTATATTTTTCTTTAACAATTCCTTGTGAAACCTTCATTAATTGATTCCCCCCTATATTTATCTGTTTCTTTTATTTTATTACATAACTTGCTACCCTAGTTTTCTATATTTCTAAAAGGTTAACTCAAATATTTTACAAAATAGTATTTTTGTACTACAAACTCTAAACACCAATGATAATATTAACATATTTATCTACAAAGTTCTAGAAATAATAATGTATATATAATTTTTTATCAACGAATGTTATTTTAATATAAATAAATGATGAATTGTACCCACTAGAAACAATTACAAAAATTTTACAATTAAACCCTTGTTAAAATATAGGTATAAGAATCATAACTACCCTTCCAAAGTGCGTTTTCTCCACTGCTACAACCCGTTTGCGACAGGTCGGCGTTCTCAATGCGTTGGCATTCATTTATTCAAACCTCTAATGCCTTTGCCGCTTTTGCCACACCAGACGGGGTATTTTTATTTCCAGCTACCCTTTGAAAGACACTTAATTTTTCCAATGCAATATCTAAATTTGCATGCTTATCAAACATCATTGTTTCAACAACTTTCTCTGCCTACGGGGAGGCTACTATACGAACCACTGCATTTTCAAATCCAGGTCTAAACGACTTTGTATTCTTTGCTTGCAATTTTAGGTCGACCTAATTGCAAAACTCTGTAATTTCATTTGGCAATACACATGTGTCAAAACTGTTTACTTTATTGGCCAATTTACTTTATACATCATTCTATTATCTAATTATATTTATAAAGCTGTATAGAGTCTAATCAATAATCTTGTTAAGAGTTTTATTAATATTTTTCACAAAAAAGTTTTCTATTGGCTTATACAACACTATTGAGAGCACTATACAGAGAAATGTAGAAATAAAGTAATATGACTTAAAAGCATAGTAAGGATATCCGTTATAAATATAAAATTTATTAATAATTTCCAAAATAAAAATATGAAGAATATAAATTTTTAAAGAGTGTTTTCCTAATTTCGATAGTAATGTCTGTTTTCCAGGATTGTTAACACAAAAGACCATTAAAGAAAACGTAGCTAGTATAAGGAAAATTATCTGAATTTGAGAATTCATTTTATAAAGAACACTAAAAATGCTGATAAAAAAAATGAACAAAAGAATTGGATGGTTTATGATAACTTTCTTGTTGCCTAAATAATACCCTAATGATAAAAAGAAAAAAGCTTTTCCTACACCTCCATGTTTATAAATATTATGTAGTAAAGTTAATTCAGATATAAACGCTAAATAAAATAAAAAGGAAATTAAAAAAATGATATTTGGACTTATAGAAAATTTTATAAAAAGATGTAAAAACAAACAGGCCAATATTAAAGAGGTTAAGTACCATAAGTGAAATGAACCAATACTTCCATTAATAAAATCTTTAATACTAGGGCTTTGTGTCAAACTCACAACTCTTTCCCAAAAGGGCTTGTTTAAATATAATCTATCTGAAATTAATAATAGGTATTGAAAAAAAATATAGAAAACTGAAAATGAAACGTATATTTTAAAAATATTTTTTGAATACCTTAGTATATAGTTTTTGTTACCTTCCCTAATTTTAAGCGAAATAAAGTAACCTGACGCAGCAAAAAAGAACGGAACAGCGATTTCCAATGTGGGCCTATAGAAATAATAATTATAGACTGTCGCCATATTATTTTGATAAATATAAAAAGTTGTATGTATTGCGACCACAAAAATTGCACAAATAAATTTTAAAGTATCCATATTATGATTGTATTTGTTTTCCATATATATATATATCACCTCCTAATTAAATTGTTTACATTATATGATCTAAAAATAAACAGATTTTTCATATAAGGAATTTTCCCGATTACAGTGGTTAGGATTTATGTAATAATAAAAACGAAAATATCATAGATTACGAGTCCTACTACTGGATTAAGTGAACTATCGTAGATGAATTTAAAAATAATGCCATCTCTAAAAATTTCAATGACTAAAATATGAATCAAATAAATCCCAAAGGTTTTTCGCTTCACGCATGTTCCTTTACAAAAGGACAGACGAGCTCAACCACTTCTCCCTTCATTAAATCGAAGGCAAACTCTTCCTCAACACAACCAGAGACTCCGACCTCATTTCGACAATCGATTCATTTAAATTTTCTCATTTAATCCAAATGGATCTTCTCCATCTAGTACTTTTAGAAAACATCTTCCAATAACCATCAAGGTGCTTTTTAAGTAATTGTTTAATGATCCCATTATTCTTTTTATTTCATAAGCCAACCCGTAGTTCATTCAACTGCTAACATTATCCAAAAATCGAGAATTTTATAATTTCTCAAACAATAAAATGGTTGTCTTTTTAAAAAAAGACAACCCAGTAATTTAATTATTTATTTATTTCTTCCAGAATCAATTGTCCATTGTCGTTTTGAATATATCTAACCACAACAGTATCTCCTTCTTTCAATTCCGAAAGACTCTCTTCTGTTTCTTCATTAATCCTTAATGCCAAAGGACCATCAGCAGTAATTATTTCTATTGAGTTAGTATCAATTTGACCTTCATAAGTCCCAGTAACCTCATTTATATCTCCCAATAAAGACTCATCAGAAAGTTCATTTGAATTATTTGAGGTATTTTCAATATTATCTTGTTGAGTACCACAGCCAGTAAGGTAGATTATAGTAATAACAAATAATAACAACTTTTTCATTACTTATCCCCATCTCTAAAAATGATATTATTTATTTTATTTTTTTATTCCTGATATTGTATTGGTTAAATATCTAATCAAATCATCTCTTAACTCTTGATTTTGCAATCCGAAGTCAATTGTAGCTTTTATAAAACCAAATTTATCGCCAACATCATACCTTTTACCATTAAAATCTAAGGCGTATATGTCTCGACCTCTAGCTAATTGGTTTAACGCATCCGTTAACTGAATTTCTCCACCAGCCCCTGGAGCTAAATTTGAGAGAATAGAAAATACTTCTGGTGTTAATACGTAACGACCTATAATACCGTAGTTTGAAGGAGCATCTTCAATTTTCGGTTTTTCGACTAATGTATGTACTTTAATTACACCATTATAAAGTTTTTGTGCAAAAGGATCGATTATTCCATACTTATCTAAATTTTCTTTTTCGACTTGTTGAACACCTACCACAGAAGTTTGAACTTGCTCGTAAACGTCAATTAATTGTTTCAAACATGGGGTACCTGATTGAACAATATCGTCTCCCAACATAACAGCAAAAGGCTCATCTCCCACAAAACGTCTTGCACAATAAATTGCATCTCCTAATCCATTAGGCTCCTTCTGTCGAATATAATGAATATTTGCAAGTTGCGAGATTTCTTGTACCTCTTTTAAAATGTCCCATTTTTCTTTCTTAGCTAAAGTTTCCTCTAATTCATAAGACTTATCGAAATGATCTTCAATTGCTCGTTTTCCTCTTCCTGTTACAATTATAATATCCTCTATTCCGGAAGCTACTGCCTCTTCAATAATGTACTGTATTGTAGGCTTGTCCACAATAGGGAGCATTTCTTTTGGTTGTGCTTTAGTAGCAGGTAAAAATCTTGTTCCTAATCCTGCTGCTGGTATAATAGCTTTTTTTACATGCACGTTACAAAACCTCCAAATAATAAAATCTTTTTCAATCATATGTAGTTATTTTGAATTCTTTTTCTTAATTAACTTTATAATTATTTGTGTTATAAATTTTATAATTAAAAGGCCAAGAAAAAAAGTTAAAAAGCCATAAAGGCCAATTACCGCATCAGCAAATTCCATATTTCCTCTACCTGTTATCTTTTGCTGAATCTCAATTGCAAAAACAATTACAAGTAAGACTGTAAAAGTATATACAAAAGATATCGCAGTAATACTCCATTCAGCAATCCATTTAAACGTTATGTGAACAATTATAAATATTAAAAAACCAATTATTCCAATTACCCAAAAATGCAAATCCTTATCATTAAGGTTTAAACCAAAAACTTCAGCTAGTTCCTCAATAATATCATGAGCAGTATTAACTATTTCTGTTATAAGCAAAATAATTTCTTTCATAAGCAACTTACTCCAAAAAAGTAATAATATTATATCTAATGTAAGATTTAACTAATCTCCGTACCCAGAGTTGTTAATTCTTTTTTAAGCAAAGACTTTTTTATATAAATGCTTAATAAACAGATAGTTTATATGTGAAGATTTTGGTTTCACCTTTAACACCTTACAAACCTTCTTATATAAATTCAACTTGGAAATCACACTTAAATCATGCTTACTTAACGAAAAGACAACGGAATCTTCAATAATATTTACAAGAATACTTTCCACAAAGTTTTCACTTTTTTGGTTTTCAAGCAAAAGTTTCTCTACTATGCTAGGAATGGAACCCTGTGTATCATTACTTAATCTACTTTGCGGATTATCATTAAAAAATTCATTGTATGATTCCAATTCTTTCTCTGACAATTTAAAATTGTAGTAATTAATAATATCGCTATGAATAGAGTCAATAATTTTTTTCCTTTGTATCGCTTTATTGCCTTTTGTATTTTGGGTTATATTCAAATGACCTGTCCTATATTTCAAAAGTACCTTAGGTAGAATCTCAAGCTTGCCCACTTTTGAAAGTTGCACCCAAAAGTCGTAATCTTGTGCTACAAAATAATTTAAATTATAGCTAAGGTTATATTCTTTAATTTTCTCCAATCTAACAAAGGATGTAGGATTCCCAATTGGGCTAGAGAAAAGAAGTTTAGCCTTAACTTCTTCTGAGGAAGTGTATTTTGTCTCAAAAGTCCTCTTTAATCTTCCGCCAAACATTTCATAATAGGTTCCAATTGCATCTATATCTTGGTTTTTTTCCATAAAATCAACTTGGATTTCAATCCTATTCAGAACCGCAATATCATCTGCATCCATAATCGCCATATATTTCCCATTAGAATTTGTCAGTCCTACATTTCGACTAAAGGGGATACCTCTATTCTCTTTATTACTGATTATTCTAATCCTTGAATCATTAAAAGACTTTATTATATCAATTGATTTATCTGTTGAACCATCGTCTACAATAAGAATTTCAATATTTGTATACGTCTGATTAAGGATACTATCTAAAGATTCCTTAATATAAACCTCACTGTTATAAACGGGGATAAAAACCGTAACTAAAGGATTTTCCATAATTACACCTCCTTATTATCACACATATTTTTCATTTATCTCTCTGGTTCTTACAACTTTGGCAGGTATACCGTAAGCCAATACCCTACTGGGCATATCTTTAATTACCGTCGATCCAGCACCGATTAAAGTACCATTCCCAATGTTAATTTTTTGAATCACATTTGCTCCCATGGAAATCACCGAGAGATCACCTATCTTTACATTGCCTCCAATAGTCGCACCAGGCGCGACAGTTGAAAAGGCTCCAATTACAGAATCATGGTCAACTGAAGATTTGGTATTAATAATACAATTCTCCCCTATGGAGGTATTAGTATTTATAACTGCTCCGGCAGCAATAACGGTTCCATCTCCTATTTTTACATCATTGCCAATTATAGAATTTGGATGGATTGCTTTAACAAACGTAAAATTTGGATCGATACTTTTAATTTTATTTACAACTAAAGACCTTCCATAATTATCTCCAATTGCGACTATTCCCTTTGTTGATGAACCATAAAACTCTGCAATTTTCCCTAATATTGGATAACCCATTAACTTAGTTCCTACCATATTGGGAGTATCCACAAAAATTCCTTTTATTTGATACTTCTTTTGTTTTTCTATAATATCTATTATTACTTTTGCATGCCCACTAGCACCAAAAACTAGTATACTTTCCATAGTTTCACCCCATTAATTTTGTTGTATGGAAAGGTTAATGTAATCATGCTCGATTTTTATACATTTCCTCATAATATTTCATATACTCACCTGAAACTATTTCTTTCAACCAAGTAGTGTTTTCTAGATACCACTTAATCGTCTCTTCAATTCCCGTTTCAAAGGTATAAGAAGGCGCCCACCCTAATTCACGAGTGATTTTTGAATTATCTATTGCATATCTTCTATCATGACCTAGACGATCGGTTACATGCTCGATTAGATCTTCATTTCTCCCTAAATACTTTAGTATAAGTCTTACAATTTCAATATTTTCTTTTTCATTATTTCCACCGATATTATATACCTCGCCACTAATCCCATTATGAAGAACTGTTTCAATTGCAATACAATGGTCTTTTACATGTAGCCAATCCCTTATTTGCTTTCCATCCCCATATACAGGAAGTTTTTCACCTTTTAATGCATTATTTATCATTAACGGAATTAACTTCTCCGGGAATTGATAAGGTCCATAGTTATTAGAACAACGAGTAATATTAATTGGAAGACCATATGTTTCATTATAAGATCTTACTAATAAATCTGCTGAGGCTTTAGACGCAGAGTAAGGGCTGTTTGGCTGAAGACATGTCTCTTCAGTAAAATATCCTTCTTTACCCAAAGTTCCATAAACTTCATCCGTGGAAACTTGGATAAATTTCACTCCATCTCTAAAGTCCCTACTATATTTATCTGATGAGTTTACTTTCCAATAATTCTTTGCAACCTCAAGAAGGTTATGAGTCCCCATAATGTTAGTACGTAAAAATAACTCAGGATTTTCAATACTTCTATCTACATGTGATTCTGCTGCAAAGTTAATAACTACATTAATATTGTAACGAGAAAAAATATCGTTAATTAGTTCCTTATCTGCAATATCTCCCTTAATAAAATGATAATTTTCACTTTGGGAAATCCCTTCAAGATTCTTCAAATTTCCAGCATATGTGAGTAGGTCCAAATTTATAATATTATAATCATATTTAGAAATCATATGTTTAACAAAATTGGAACCAATAAACCCAGCTCCACCAGTTACTAATATGTTCATTTTAAACTCCTTTTTTAACTTGTTGATTTTAAAGTCGGAATACATCGGCAAATAATTATGAACGTAAACCCTCTGCAATCTCCACGAGGTATTTTCCATAGTCAGTTTTAATTAATGGCTTTGAAAGTTCTAACAACTGTTCTTTTGAAATATATCCTCTTCTATAAGCGATTTCTTCTATACATGAGATAAACAGTCCCTGCCGCTTTTGAACTGCTTCAACAAAATTAGATGCTTCAAGAAGTGACTCATGGGTACCCGTATCAAGCCATGCAAGTCCTCTGCCCATGATTTTGACTTTTAGTTCACCCATCTGAAGATATTCATCAATTACTGATGTGATTTCTTTTTCTCCTCTATCAGATGGCTTTACACCTTTTGCTATCTCAACTACTCTTTTATCAAAAAAATAGAGACCCGGTACCGCATATGATGATTTTGGTTGTTGAGGTTTTTCCTCGATTGAAATAGCATTCATTTCTTCGTCTACTTCAACTACTCCATATGCTCTAGGATCGTTTACATAACAACCAAAAATGATTCCACCAGTTGATAATGTTGCTGCATCTCTTAAGATGTTACCGAAATTAGAACCGTAGAATATATTATCTCCTAAAACTAATGCTACTGAAGAGTCCCCAATAAACTCTTCCCCAATAATGAAAGCTTCTGCAAGACCATTTGGGTTTTCTTGAACAGCATATTCTAATTTCATACCAAGTTTACTCCCATCACCAAGTAGGTCTTTAAAACCAACAACATCTCTAGGAGTTGATATAATCAATATCTCTTTAATACCTGCCAGCATTAGGGTTGATAATGGATAATATATCATCGGTTTATCATAGACGGGTAATATTTGTTTTGAGACTGATTTAGTAAGTGGATATAATCTAGTTCCAGAACCACCCGCTAATATAATTCCTTTCATTCCACTTCTCCTTTTCCCTCACTAGTTTTTTTACAAAATGACTTTAAAATACTACAGATTGCCGCAACTGATTCTAAATCCAATTCTCCATAGTACGGCATTGATAATACTTGTTTTACTGTTTTATGAGCCTGAGGAAGATTCTTCGGTTGGGCGGAATCCAAATGTTTATACCATTCAAAATCGCTACATAACGGGTAAAAATATCTTCTTGTAAATACATTATATTTTTTTAGTTCTTCGTGAACCCAGTCCCTTGATCGTCCAAATATATCTTCATCAATTTCAATAACAAAATATTGGTAGCTACTATTTTCATTTTCCATCTTTGTAACAACCCTAATTCCAGGTATGTCTTCTAAACCTTGTTCGTACGTTTTTTTAATTTTATCCCTTTTTACTCTCTCTTCCTCAACCTTCTTTAAAACTTCAATACCTATTCCTGCTTGTACCTCATTCATTTTCGCATTTAGACCTGATAATACGACTTCCTCTGGCCCTGACAACCCGAAATTTTTCAGTAGATTTAGTTTCGTATTTAACTGTTCATTATTACAAGCAAGTCCTCCACCCTCTACCGTATTAAAGAGTTTTGTCGCGTGGAAACTAAACATAGTCATATCGCCAAAACTACTGATTGGTTTTCCATTTATTTTTGTTCCAAACACATGTGCACCATCATAAATAACTTTTAAACTATATTTATCAGCAATTTGTTGGATTTTATCGACGTCACAGGGATTACCAAAAACATGCACTCCAAGAATTGCACTGGTCTTTTCAGTAATCAATTCCTCTATTTTATTTGCATCTATATTTAATGATGTTGGGTCGATATCACAAAAGACCGGAGTAATACCATTCCAGTCAAGTACTTGCAGTGTGGCTGGAAATGTAAACGGAGTAGTAATAACCTCACCAGTTAGTTCTAAAGCCCTGATCCCTAATAATAAGGCTAACGTCCCGTTACTAAAAAGAGAAATATATTCTGTTTGAAGATACTCTTTTAGTTTTTCCTCTAATTCTCTATGTTGGGCACCGTTATTTGTTAGCCATTTACTATCCCAGATTTGTTTTACCCTTTTGTTTACATCTTCTAATTCAGGCAAAAGTGGACGGGTAACATATATAGGCTCAGTAAAATAGTTTTTTTTCATAGTTAATTCTTCCCTTTTTAATTTCATTTTTTTGCAATGAGTTTTGTCGAATAAGTCACAATATTTTTAATTCTGTCTTTTCAAGCACTCACTTCTTTGCTATATTACGAACTATGGAGCAACAGTAGCCTATAAAATTTGTTATAGAGTTTAATAAGGAGGAATAAACAATGTACGATTTCCATACACATTTTATCCCGCCTGATGTCATCACATGGCTCAGGGATAATCAAAAAACGGTTAAAGCTAAATGGATTCAGAAAGAAGCAAACAAAGATGAATTTTTAGTGGTGAATGAAAAATGGGGCTTTGAGCTTAAACAAGCTTTTATTGACAGTCACCTCTATTTAAAAGAACAAGAGAAAGCAGGTGTTTCCCACTCTGTTGTCTCACCGATTCCACAGCTTTTCTTATATGATTTTCCTGATGATATTTCATCAGAAATTTCTAACGTATATAATCGTTCTTTAGCCGACTGGACAAAAACAACACCTCAGAAAATCTCAGCACTTGGAACTGTCCCACTTACGAACCCAGAAAATGCTGCACAAATTTTACATGACGGAATGAATCTTGGACTTAAAGGAGTGATTATCGGGCCTGGCTTACCTGGTCACATGTTATCGGATGAATTTTTCACTCCATTCTTTGAGGAAGCAAATCGGCTAAATGCCATTGTTTTCGTCCATCCACTTTTAGCAGAAGACCCACGTCTACAAAGAAGAATGATGCCGAACTTAATTGGAGTTCCGTGGGAAACAACGGTTTGTGCGACAGATTTTTTGTTAAGCGGATTGATTGATCGATATCCGAATGTAAAAGTCCTTTTTGCACATGGTGGCGGATTCCTTCCTTATCAAATTGGAAGACTCGATAAAGGTTATGAGCAATGGAAGCTTGTATCCTCAAACTTACAGGCACCACCATCTGAGTACATAAAACGCTTCTGGTATGACACAGTTTTGTGGAATCAAGAAAGCCTTGATTTCCTTTGTAAGGTAGTCGGAGAAGATAGACTCGTACCAGGTTCGGATTATCCTTTTGACCTTTCTGTTTGGCCACCAGAGGAAAAATATCAAAAGGGCGCAGCCTCGTTACTTGGATAATTCAAAGGTAAAACTCCTTATTGCAAAATAAGGAGTTTTACTTTTTTCCTTATACCGTAAACGTTGTCTGAATCCTTGAGAAAAAAAATACACCACTTATATGTAAGTGATGTACGAATATTTATCAGAAGTGCATTATGAAGCTTTCTCTTTCTTCTGCAACAAAACAGCTGCGATTACAATTACGCCTTTGAATGCTTCCCTTAAAAACGGAGGTACCCCGAAAAGATTAAGGAGATTATTCATTACGGCAATAATCAACATACCGTATACAGTTCCCAGGATGAAACCTCTTCCGCCCATCATATTGGTTCCTCCGACAACCGCTGCAGCAATTGCATCCATTTCCATTCCTCTTCCTGCATTCGAAAAGTCCATGGAGCCAATACGTGAAACCTGGATAATGGCTGCAATTGAAACAAGTAGCCCCATCAAAGCGTATACACGCAACTTCACTTTTTCTACTTTAATACCGGAAAGCTTTGCAGCCCTTTCATTGGATCCAACCGCAATGATATGTCTTCCGAAGGTTGTTCTTTTCGATACATAGTAAAGTATATAGGCAATGATCGCCCAATAAACAATTGGCATAATCATATAATTTCCAATTTTAAAGCTAGCAATCTGTAAAAATTCTACTGGAACAGTAGGATTATACCCTTGCATAAAATGCTGTGTCACACTTCTAAATATCATCATTGCTCCTAATGTGGCAATAAACGGGGGAACATTACCCTTCGTAATACTTACCCCAATCAGTGAACCTAAAAGATATCCTGCTAGTAATACGAGTAAAATCGTGATGATAAATGCTGGTGCACCTGTTATTCCCATAATTCCGAGGAACCCTTTTGTACCGGTATCTAAGAGCATCATCGAAAAAGCCCCTGTGACAACTAAGGTCGAACCTACGGCTAAATCAATTCCACCTGTCATAATAACAAACGTCATCCCTAAAGCAACAATTGCTATACCTGCATTATTTCGTAAAATATTAACCCAGTTGTTAATCCATGATTGAAACCATTCTCCAACAGAATCGTAATCAAAACCTAAAACCAAGGTTTGTAAAATAATCATAATGATTAAGGCAATGGCGATACTGAATAAGGGATCATTTGACCATTTATATGTAAACCATCCAAAGAAATTCTTTTTGTTTTTTATCGTTGATTGATCTATACTCGGCTTCATTTAGCTTACACCTCCCTCAGGTTAAATCCCCACCCGTAGCAAGACTCATGATGGAATGCTCATTCATATCTTCTCCAGCAACTTCCCCCTGAATGGTTCCATGGTACATGACGATCGCTCGGTCACAGACGCGAATAATTTCCTGCGCTTCACTGGAAAGAACAACAACTGCAATGTTTTCTTCTGCGAGTTTCAAGATTATATCATAAATATCTTCTTTTGCACCTACGTCAACGCCTTGGGTAGGATTGTCCAGAATAAGAAGTTTTGGGTTAGCCGCCAACCATTTTGCAAGGACAACCTTTTGTTGGTTGCCTCCTGATAGACTCGTGATGCCGTCTGTAAGCTCCCCCATTTTTAATCGCAATGCTTTCCTTTGCTCTTCAAAAATCACTTGATGCCTTTTCGTATTGATCGTGCCTCGTTTTGAAAAAGTCGGCCATGTAACAATAGAAGCATTTTCTAAAATATTCATATCCTTGATAATC
>NZ_JBALOX010000011.1:188265-190481 GCF_036965165.1 Bacillus sp. JJ1521
CAAAAATTGATTGGAAAAGTTCAGATCGACCATCTCCAAGAAGTCCTGTAAAACCTACTATCTCACCTGCTCGTATTGAAAAGCTAATATCCCTAAAAATATGACCTGAAGTTAAACCCTCTACACTTAGTACCTCATTTCCAACCTTTTTCTTCCTAACTAAAGACTCCGTTCTCACATCATGTCCCACCATATATCGTGCAAGATCATTTGTTTTCACTTCACTTACATTTCCTTCAGATACCAAGTTCCCATCCCGAAGCACAAGGTAACGATTACAAATTTCCAACACTTCATTTAATTTGTGAGAGATAAAAATAATCCCGACATTATGCTCCTTAAGTGTTCTCATCATCGCAAATACTCTCTCAATTTCCTGATCAGTTAAGGAAGTGGTCGGTTCATCCATGATAATGAAAGATGCATTTGACATTATCGCACGACATATTTCAATGATTTGTTTATAGGAAGCATCAAGGTCACGTACCAATTTTTTCGGATCTAGATTTACGTTCATTTTTTGAAACATTTCTTTTGTTTCTTGATACATTTTTTCCAAATCCAGGCTACCTCTTTTTGTTTTTAGCTCACGACCGAGAAACATATTTTCATAGATTGGTAAATCATTGATTAAGTTCAGTTCCTGATGAATGAAGGCAATTCCAGCATCCTGAGATTGTGCTGGTGTGGCAAATTCCACTTCGTTCCGATCAATTTGAATTGAACCAGAATCCATTTGCAATACGCCACCTAATATGTTCATTAGAGTGGATTTTCCAGCCCCATTTTCACCAAGCAATGCGCAGATCTCACCGCCTTTTAAGGAAAATGATACATCCTTAAGTACATCATTGCTTCCAAATGATTTACGAATATGTGTCATCTCAATTATCATGCAATCACTTCCAAACCTTTAAAATCAATTACTTCACTCACAAAGAAGGTAAAAGAGATGGGCCATAGCAGTAGTGCCATAGCCCCCATGATTTACGAGCCTTTTTCTTAATAAGGTGAACCCTCGTCGAGGAAATCTTTATAATTGTCTCTATCAACGATTGTTGTAGGAATAATGGTTTCCTTTTCCACATTCTCACCCTTTAAAACCTTAAGTGCCACATCAACAGCATCCTTAACCATTGCCGGGCTGTACAGTGCAGATTGGATCCAGATATCTTCATTCTCTGGCATCATCTTGAAATATTCCTGCATACCACCGCCACCAGTTACTACTTTGATATCTGTTCTTCCCGCTTCTTTTATAGCTTGTAACACACCAACGGAAGTTTCATCGTCCAAGGAATATACAGCATCTATTTTATCAAGGCTTGTTAAAATATCCGCAAAATCCTTCAAACCATCTTCTCTTGTAAACTGAGTCGCATACGTTTTAAGTTCAATATCTGGAGCGAGCCCTTCAATTGTTTCAACAAACCCCTTCTTACGCAACTCGGAAACTGAACCAGAGGTTGGAACCTCAAGAATAACAACATTTCCTTCTTTACCGATTTTGTCAACAATGTAATTTGCACCTTGAACACCCATGTCTTCATTATCTCCTGCAACACGATAGACCCCATCTACATCAATAGCGATATCAAAGTTAATGACCTTAATGCCCTCATCTATTGCCCTTTGAATCGGTACTTCCATACCTTCCCATTGTGGGAACGCGACAATCGCTTCTGCACCCCACGTCATTAAATCATCTAATTGTGAAGTCATCTCTGCTGCGTTACTACTTGTTTGTATTTGATACTCGATCTCACCGGAAAGTTCCTTCGCACGCGCTTCCGCATTGTACGCAACTGCTGCGACCCAACCATGTGTTACAGCCGGAGCTAGAATACCAACCTTGTATTTTTTACCTGAATCTTTTCCAGAATCCCCAGATGAAGTGTCACCAGTTTGTTCCGAATCACTACATGCGCTCAGAACTGGAATTAATAATAAAACTAGCAATGATACTAAACGTAAAGCTTTCTTCATAAAAAATAACCCCCTCGTTTTTTAACTAGTAATCTATTACAAATAGAATTGAAACCTAAGTAAAAATTCGTACTAGTATACAAAAGCGCTTTCATCTAGGAGTTAATAACAAGTTGTCGTTTTTATGTGGACATTGTGATATGTAATGGAAAACGCTGAATTGGAACATGTTTTCCTGCTTCTTACGAAGTTGAATGTAATAAATGATTGGATTGGTGTATATGTAATTG
>NZ_JBALOX010000012.1:0-12895 GCF_036965165.1 Bacillus sp. JJ1521
ATGAATGAATAGTCATTCATAATTCTATATTAAAACCAAATGCAACAACTGTCAAGATGTCATCTTTAATTTGATCTATTTCTTATTTAGTAAAAAGAAAAAAGAGCCATTGCTCATATCAAGGCTCGTCACGTATCTTATGTTATATACATAGATGTCTTTAGAGCTGATCGATTCCTAATTCTTAATTGATTTTTGTTAGTCTTTCCTTTTCTTCTTCCACTAATACTCGACGCAGTACCTTTCCTACGATCGTTTTAGGTAATTCCTTTTTAAATTCATATATTCTTGGAACTTTATAGGCTGCTAGATGTTTACGGCAATGGTTATCAAGTTCTTCTTCAGTACATTGCTGACCTTCTTTTAAAACAACGTATGCCTTTACCGTTTCACCTCGATAAGGATCAGGAATTCCTGCAACAACAGCCTCTTGAATCTTTTCATGTTCAAAAAGGACTTCCTCAACTTCTCTTGGGTAAATGTTAAATCCACCCGCAATGATCATATCTTTCTTGCGGTCTACTACATAGAAATATCCGTCCTCATCCATATAGCCCAAGTCACCTGTTAATAACCAGCCGTCCCGAAATGTTGCCTCTGTCTCCTCAGGTTTATTCCAATATCCTCTCATAACCTGGGGACCTTTTACCGCAATTTCTCCAATTTCCCCAAATCCGATAGGTTCACCCGTTTCCATTGATAACACGGCTGCATCCGTGTCTGGCCATGGTAATCCAATGCTACCATTTACACGATGTCCCCAAAGTAAATTCGCATGTGTTACAGGGGAGGCTTCCGATAAACCATAACCTTCAACAAGCTTTCCGCCAGTTATTTTTTCAAATTGTTCCTGAACCTCAAGTGGCAACGCAGCTGAACCGCTAATACAGGAATCGATTGAAGATAAATCATATTTATTAAGGTCTGGATGATGTAATAAGCCAATGTACATGGTTGGTGCCCCTGGGAATAAAGTAGGTTTCTGTTTATGAATTGTTTTTAATGTGGCATCTACATCGAATTTTGGCATGAGAATCATTTTTGATGCCATCATGATCGAGAGATTTAACACGGTGGTCATTCCGTATACATGGAAAAATGGCAGAATCGCTAAGACGGACTCTTCTCCTTTTTTACATTTATACATCCATTTTGAACACATAATTGTATTTGCTACTAAATTTCGATGTGTTAACATTACACCCTTTGGAAAGCCTGTCGTTCCTCCGGTATATTGTAACAATGCTAAGTCTTCTTCAGGATCAATTTCAATTTCGATTTCTTTTGCTTCTGAATTCTTAATAATTTCCTTTAGTAAATGGTTCGTTCCCTCATGCTCAACTTTAACTACAATACCATATTGTTTCTTTTGAATGTAAGGATAAATCAAATTTTTTGGAAAGGGTAGATAATCTTTAATTTCTGTTACAATGATGTGCTCAAGTTGTGTTAGCGCTTTCACTTTTGAGGCGCGTGGAAAAAGGATATCCAATGTTATGATTGCTTTTGAACCAGAATCCTTAAGATGATATTCAAGTTCTCTTTCTGTGTACAATGGGTTCGTCTGGACAACAATTGCACCAGAAAATAGAACACCGTAATAGGCAATAACACCCTGTGGACAGTTTGGCAACATGATGGCGATACGGTCTCCTTTTTTGATGCCATGTTCCACCAAATAGTTTGCAAGCTTTAAAGATTCTTCGTACACTTGCGAAAATGTTAATTCTTTTCCTTGAAAATGAACTGCAGTCTTCCCTGGAAATTCTTTAGCAGTTCGATTTAAGTACGTTTGAATCGGAATGCTCTCATATTCAAGCTGATGTGGAATTTCCTCTGGATAATTTGCTAACCACGGCCTTTCTAACTCCATTTTATAACCTCCCTTATAAACCTTTATTTCGAGAATACGAAGACGTATTCAAAAACCAGTTTGAATTTTCAAACCATTTATACTCATTATAGTATAATGAATATTCCGTGACAATTACATTCATGAATTGTTGTTACTGATACGACGTATTTATGACAAATAAATAGGGCTGATGGTTACTCCAGTCAGCCCTTACGTCTATAAAATGAGATACAGCAATCCGACGATTACAAATATTCCACTTACAACTAACAAAATTTTCGCTAGCTTTTCCATATTTAAAAACCACCATTTCCAATCCCTGCGCCGATTACATAAGAGAGGCCCACTGATATAATCATGGATATAAGCCCTACTGCGCGATTATCTTGTTGTATTTCAACATCGATGTTGAATTTTGGAGTTAAAAATTCAAAAATAAAGTAGCCAATCAGCAGGAGGAAGAATCCAAATACCCCCCAGCCGATCATGACGAATAGTGAATCATGATTTTGAATGGAATAGCGGAATATATTTGCGATTCCAAAGATTTTTCCTCCAGTAGCCATAGCGACTGAAATGTTCCCTTTTTGAATTTCTTCCCAATTTTTATATTTGGTGACCAATTCAAATATGGCCATAAACAGAACCATGCACAGTATGACGACACTGTAATTGGCAGCTGTTAACACATATTCATTATCCCAAAATTGATCCATCATCTTCTCTCCCTATTAGAGATTATATTTAATCAAATACTCATTGGCGTATTTGCGCCCGATTTTTTAGGCCCACANNGACGTTGCCACAGGATGTGGCGTTCTTAGTCTTTGATCTTAAGCTCGAAAAACTTCCAATAAAAAATGGCGGCATCCGCCGGAGGCTTAACTTTATTGAATTGGGGTTTGAAACCCAACTCGATAAAGTTATCTTAGCTCAACAACAGTGACACCTGTTCCACCTTCTCCAGCTTCCCCGAATCTTGTTGATTTTACGGAGCGGTGATTTTTCAGGTATTCTTGAACACCCTGCCTTAAAGCTCCTGTTCCTTTTCCATGGATAATGGAAACCCGTGGATAACCCGCTAGCAATGCATCATCAATATATTTTTCCACTTTAAACAACGCATCTTCATACCGTTCACCACGTAGGTCAAGCTCTAGACTCACATGGTAATCCTTCCCCCTTACGGTTGCGAGCGGCTTTGTTTCCACTGGTTTTGGACTACTTACATACTCAAGATCTTTATCTTTTACTTTCATCTTTAAGATCCCGATTTGGACCTGCCATTCGTTATTTCCTACCTGTTCGATTAAATGTCCCTTTTGATTTAGGCTAATCACTTTCACTTCGTCACCGGGTACAAGTTTCCTCTTTGTTTTCGTTGCGACAGATTGTTTATTCGTTTTTTCTGTAAGCTTTGGAACAGCATTTTCCAAGCGTTTTTTTGCATCGATTAATTGATGTTCTTTCACAAACGATTGCTGATCGAGCTTCATTTTACGTAAATCACGAATGACTTCCTCTGCCTCAGCTTTTGCATTATTGATCGTTTCAGCTGCTTTATGTTCTGCTTTTTCAAATAGTTTGTCGCGCTGTTCATTAAATTCGAGAATTTGCTCTTGAAGCTGCTTATGAAGTTTTTCTGCTTGTCTGCGGATCTCTTCTGCTTCATCAAGTTCATGTTCTGCATCCTTTTTACTTTTTTCCAAGGAGGCAATCATATTTTCAACTGTGTTCGTTTCAGAGCTAATATGACTTTTTGCTAAACCAATAATTGTATCTGAAAGTCCAAGTCGTTTCGAAATTTCGAAGGCATTACTTCGTCCTGGAACACCTATTAATAGCTTATAAGTAGGGCTCAATGTTTCGATATCGAATTCAACACTTGCGTTTATAACGCCTTCACGATTGTAGCCATATGCTTTAAGCTCCGGGTAATGGGTGGTTGCCATTACCCTAGCACCTCGGTTGTAGGCTTCATCAAGAATGGAAATTGCAAGTGCAGCTCCTTCCTGCGGGTCGGTCCCTGCCCCTAATTCATCAAAAAGAACTAAACTATTTTCATCAACCCGTTTTAAAATATCCACAATATTTACCATATGGGATGAAAACGTACTTAAACTTTGTTCAATGGATTGTTCATCGCCGATATCAGCATACACGGATTCAAAAACAGCAATCTCAGACTCTTCCTGTGCCGGAATTTGCAGACCCGACTGTGCCATAATGGTTAGTAAACCGATTGTTTTTAATGTGACGGTTTTACCACCTGTATTTGGACCTGTTATAACGATAGAAGTATAGCCCTTTCCAAGCTCAATATCATTTGGGACTACTACTTGCGAATCTATTAAAGGATGGCGACCTTTTTTAATGAATACATAGCCATTTCCATTAATTTTCGGTTTCGAACCTTTAACCCTTTTACTATAACTCGCTTTTGTGAACATGAAATCAAGCTCAGCAAGGGTCTCCACATTTTGATAAAGTGATTCTGCTTCGGCTGCTACTTCATTTGACAATTCGAGTAAAATCCGATCAATTTCTAGTTTTTCTCTAACCCTTGCCTCTTGCAATACATTATTAAGCTCGACCACTGATTGTGGTTCAATAAATAATGTTGCTCCCGATGAGGATTGGTCATGAACAATTCCGCCATATGTTCCACGGTATTCTTGTTTAACTGGAATTACATACCGATCATTTCGAATCGTAATAATTGCATCCGATAACGTTTTTTGGGCAGATGATGAACGAATAATATGCTCGAGCTTCTCCCTAATTCTTGCTTCGCTGCTGCGGAGTTGTTGTCGGATTCCACGCAATTTGTCACTCGCGCCATCCATGACAACTCCATTATCATCGATACAGTTTTTTATTTTTTGCTCAAGCTCGAATAAGGGAGTGATTCTTGTAACTAGTTCCCCTAGAATTGGAAGATGAATGTCGTCCTCTATCATGCCTTCTATAAACTTCTTCATTTGTCGACCCGCATAAATTGCGCCAGCTATGTCTAATAGCTCCATTGAATTAAGGGCTCCACCTATGCTAGACCGCTTTATAGAGGCTCTAATATCTGTTAATCCTCCTAGCGGAACATTTCCTTTTAAACGCAATACCTTTGCCGCTTCATCTGTTTGCTCTTGTAGAAAAATAACCTCTTCTACATTTGTGGACGGGATCATTTTCTCTACCTTTTCTCTTCCCAAAGAGGATGAGACATGCTGTTTTAGCTGTTCTTTTACTTTATCAAACTCTAGTACCTTTAAAACTCGTGGTTGCATGCTGTGACTCCTTCCTGCACCAACTGCTCCAACGTCTAGGATCCTTTTTAATCCTATAAATTCCGTTTAAGATAAGCGATTAGTTCATCCTTATCCCAAGTATTAATGACATTTTCCTTTTGGATCCAACCTTTTATTGCTGCGGAGATGCCATATCCCATATCTTCTAGCATATCGATATTATGTGCATCCGTGTTAATGACTAATTTTACGCCTTTCTCTTGTGCCTTTTTGATATATTCTGTAGAAAGGTCCAACCTATTCAAATTCGCATTTAATTCTAAAGCTGTATTCGTTTCTTTTGCTAATTCAATTAACATATCTACATCTACGTCATACCCTTTTCTGCGCCCTAATATCCTTCCTGTCGGGTGTGCGATGATATCCACATGTAGATTTTCTAAAGCTGTTTTCAAACGCTTCATGATTTTCTCTCTTGGCTGAGAGAAGCTTGAATGGATAGAAGCAATCACAACATCAACGTCCCTGATAATTTCGTCGTCATAATCAAGACTACCATCAGGTAGGATATCCATTTCAACACCAGTAAATATTGTAAAATCATTATATTTTTCATTTAGCCTTTTAATTTCATTATGTTGTTCTAGTAAACGCTCTGATGTAAGTCCGTTTGCAACACGTAAATATTGGGAATGGTCTGTAATCGCCATATAACGATAACCTTTGTTCCTGCAAGCCTGGGCCATTTCTTCGATGGTAAAGGCTCCATCACTCCAGGATGTATGCATATGGAGGTCACCTTTTATGTCTTCAAGCTTAATATGTTCTACTTCATTATGGAATGCATCTACCTCTGATCCATCCTCTCTAAGTTCCGGCGGGATAAAGGCAAGTCCAAAATATTGATAGAATTCTTCTTCTGATTCAAAGGTTTTTACTTCCCCTGTTTCACTGTTTTCAACACCATACTCACTAATTTTTTCACCACGTTCTTTCGCTAATTGCCTCATTCTCACATTATGCTCTTTGCTTCCAGTAAAATGATGAAGTGTGGCTGCAAATTCATTTGGTTTCACAAGACGGAAATCGACCGAAATATCGTAGCTGTATGAGATTTGTACAGAAACCTTCGTATCGCCACTCGCGATAATTCCATTAATACCGTTTAACTGTAAAAGCTGTTCTCGCACTTTTTCGGGCTCGTTAGTTGCAATAATAAAATCGAGATCCTTGATTGTTTCTCTCATACGGCGAAGGCTTCCTGCTCGGGAGAATGTAATGATTTCCTCCATCCCGGTTAGCTGTTTTTCGATTTCTTCAGCTAGCGCCAGCATTAAAGCAATCGGCAAGCGTTCCGGTCGTTTGCCATGGTCCTCAATAGCAGCAAGTATTTTTTCTTCTGTTTTCTTTCCGAAGCCTGCTAGATGTTGAATTTTTTCATTAATGCATGCTTGTTTTAGCATTTCCATATCTTCAATACCTAGTTCCTGATAAAGCTTGGCTATTTTTTTGCCACCAAGTCCAGGCAGATTTAGCAATGGAATAAGTCCTTCTGGCACTTTTTCTTTGAGCTCAATAAGTACGCTTGACTCGCTTGTCTCTATGTATTCGTTTATGACCGCTGCTGTTCCTTTTCCTATGCCTGGTAGAGTTGTGAAGTCATCGATTGTCGATAAGCTTCTGTCATCATTCTCAAGGGCTGCTGCTGCTTTTCGAAAGGCTGATATTTTAAAGGGATTGTCCCCTTTTAGTTCCATATAAATTGCAATAGTTTCTAAAAGACGGATTACATCTTTTTTATTGATTGTCATTGTAACCACCTACCTTATTCCATACGATTTATTTTATTCAGTCTGGGTTAAATTCCGACTGAATAAAATTAGCCTCAGGCGGATGCCACGATTTTTCAATGGAAATTTTTCGAGCATACGATCAAAGACTAAGAACGCCACATCGTGTGGGTCTAAAAAATCGGGCGCAAATACGCCAAAGCGTATTTGTTCTATCCAAAATGATACAGATTTTTTGCAAAAAAGTCACTTATTGTGGAAGAATAAAGATTTTCATAAAGTGAAACTTCATTCAGTGGGGGTTTCCCTCATCCCTCACTGAATGTTAGTTGACCCAATCGGGCTTTTACTTGCAATTGATCCCCTACCTTTACTTCTTTGAAATACCTTGTAGCCTTGTAGCAGGGGTCTTACTGCCAGTTAATGCGGGACAAAAAAAACTTCCCCGCAAAGAGAAGTTAAATCCACATATCCTTGATTTTTCCGGTAAAGAATGGTGTGTGCTGAACGATCATTTTCGCCATAAAAGAATCATTGAGATTAGACTGAACAATCTCTACTGGAAGTAGTGCTCCGATATAAAGCACGATAAATACAATTAAGTATACTTCAACGAAGCCTAGTAGACCTCCAGCCCACCCATTGATTTGTTTTAAAATTGGTAGATTTGCAAGAAAATCTAGCATCGAGCCAATAATTTGCCATAGGAATTTTGTTGCAAAGAAAATAATTGCAAAGGCAATTGCACGATAATAGGCAGTTTCTAAATTTGTACTATCAAATAAAAACTTGATGGCATCAGCATCACCGAATGTTGGATATGGAATCCATAATATTAATTTTGGCATTAGTTCATCATAATAGAGGTATGCAACGATAAATGCAACAATAAATCCAGTAAGATGAACGATTTGAAGAATAAATCCTCTTCTTAAACCAATTAAAAATCCCATTAAAAGGATGATTATTAAGACTAAATCGAACATATCACGTCAATCCTTTTCGTTTTTTACTTGTTCTACATATTTTTCAAGTTCTTCATAATCTTCTTTTAGCTTTAAATGTTCATGTACAATATTAACGGCTGTTAATACTGCTAGTTTATTAATATCAAGTGTCGGATTTTTACCGCTAATTTCTCTCATTTTATCATCAACAATTGAGGCCACAAGGCGTATATGGCTTGTGCTCTCAGAACCGATAATCGAATATTGCTGTCCATATATATCTACAGTTGTTCTTGTTTTTTGTGGCTGTGACAAGTAGTTGGCCTCCATTCTAGTCAATCCTACAGATAATAATACCATGAACACGATATTTATGGAAAGAAATCTCAACAAACGTTATGATAGATTAGAATGAATTTTATCTAATTTTATATAGGGGTTGTTATTTTTGTCTAATGCTGTATTAAAATGTACCCTAAATACCATTGAAAAAATGAAGATGCAATATAAAAATCAGTTGCAGGATAAAGTCCCACAGGGCGGAATATTTGTTGCCAAACTTTCAAGTTGTACAATTACAGCATATAAGTCTGGGAAAGTATTGTTTCAAGGAAATAGCGCATTAGTTGAAGCTGAAAAATGGGGAAACTCTGAAGCATCAACTAAAACCACAACTACAAAGAAATCGGTGGCAAAGAATAGTGGCTTACCACCCAATATAGGAACATTATCGATGGTCGGTTCCGATGAGGTTGGGACAGGTGATTATTTTGGTCCGATGACAGTCGTTGCCGCCTATGTTTCTAATGATAAGTTTGCTTTACTTAAGGAACTTGGGGTTAAAGATTCCAAGGATTTAAATGATAAACAAATTTACGAGATTGCAGAATCAATCATTCATGTAATCCCATATAGCCTGTTAATTTTACATAATGAAAAATACAATGATCTCCAAGCAAAAGGTATGACTCAAGGAAAAATGAAAGCATTGCTGCATAATCAGGCAATTGGACATGTCCTTAAAAAAATTGCCCCCGCTACACCGGATGGAATTTTAATCGATCAGTTTGCTGTTCCTGATGTGTATTTTAGACATCTTTCGGGTCAAAAGGAAATCATTAAGGACCGAGTGTATTTCAGTACGAAAGCAGAAGGCGTCCACCTATCAGTCGCAGCCGCTTCAATCATTGCAAGATATGCGTTTATTAAGGAATTTGATAAGTTAAGTGAAAAGGCTGGTTTAGAGTTAAAGAAAGGAGCCGGAGCACAGGTTGATGTAGTTGCGGCTAAACTCATTAAAAAACGAGGAATTAGTGCGTTAAACACTTTTACTAAACTGCATTTTGCAAATACGCAAAAAGCAAAGAAAATAGCTGGAGTATAAGAAAAGCACAAGGCGCCCGCACTGAGGAACATTTACTAACTACCGCCACGTCCNNAGCGCTGACAGAAGGTGCCTTTTACCTTCCAAAGCGATTGGCTTATGACCTCGAGCGAGCCGATGGCGCCTGGATCTAGACATAAAAAATGGAGTGGGGCATAATTCCCACTCCATTTTCATTATGAACGTAATGTTGCATCGAATTTTTCTGCAACAGCTTTTAGTACTTTTTCATGCGCTTTTGTTACTTCTTCCTCTGTTAGAGTACGCTCTGGATCAAAATACTTAATTGAGTATGCTACTGATTTTTTACCAGACTCCATACGTTCTCCTTCATATAAGTCAAAAATGGTAACATCACGAAGTAGTTTTCCACCCGCTTCAATAATGACTTGTTTCATATCACCCGCAGCTACCGACTTATCTACAACAAGTGCAATGTCACGAGTCATTGAAGGGAATCGTGGAATTGGCTGATATAGAATTTCCTCAACATCTGCCTCTAAAAGATCCTTTAATGATAATTCAGCCACAAAAGTTGGTGTTAAATCTAAGTCCTTTTGAACAATCGGATGAACTTGACCAACAAATCCAATTTCTTTGTTATCTAATAACACTGTAGCTGTACGACCAGGGTGCATACCTTCCACTCTCGCCTGTAGGAATGAAGTTCTATTTTCAAGACCAAGCTTTTCAAATAGACCTTCTAAAATTCCTTTTACAACATAGAAGTCTACTGCTTTTTTCTCTCCCTGCCATGTTGGTGATAACCATGAGCCTGTTAGAGCAATCGATAGATGTTCCTTTTCCTCTGGCAGTTCTTGGTTTGGTCGAGTAATAAATACTGAACCTGTTTCATAGGTTGCCACACTATCAATTTGACGAGCAAGGTCATGCGATACTACCTCTAGTAAATGTGGAAGAAGGCTTAACCTTAAAAGGCTACGCTCCTCACTCATAGGCATTGCTAGTCGAATTGGTTCACTACGTTCAAGTGCATATTTATTTACTTTTTCCGCACTTGTTAGTGAGTATGTGATGCTTTGGTATAAACCAACACCTTCTAAAAATCTTCTAACTAGACGGCGCTTTGCTTGATAGCCCGTTAATCTACCTGGTTTTGAATCACCAATTGGAAGAGTTGTTGGTAATTCATCATATCCAAAAATCCGAGCTACTTCCTCGATTAAGTCCTCTTCAATTGTGATATCTGGTCTGCGAGTAGGCACAGTAACGTGGAATGTGTCATTATCTACAGTAAATGAGAATCTTAGATTTGTAAAAATCTCTTCAACTTGTTCCTTTGAAATTTCAGTTCCTAACACTTTATTGATTCTCTCAAGTGTTACAGAAACATTTACTGGTTGAATATCAAGCGTGTCAACAGCTACAACACCATCAAGAACGATACCACCAGCAAGCTCTTTCATAAGTTCAGCTGCACGGTCTGCTGCTTCACGTGTGCGGTTAGGATCAATTCCTTTTTCAAAACGCGCACTTGCTTCACTGCGTAAACCGTGATCCTTAGATGACTTACGGATCGTACTGCCTGTAAAATAAGCAGATTCAATTAATACAGTTGTAGTGTCAGTTTTTACTTCAGAATTTGCTCCACCCATTACACCCGCAAGTGCAACTGGAACTGTTCCATTTGTAATTACAAGGTGCTCTTCTGTTAATGTACGCTCTGCATTATCTAATGTTATAATCTTTTCTCCGTTGTTTGCACGTCTAATTAGAATTTCTTTAGAACCAAGACGGTCATAATCAAATGCATGTAATGGTTGACCATATTCTAATAAAATATAATTTGTAATATCCACAACATTATTATGTGGGCGGATTCCTTCAGCCATTAGACGTGTTTGAAGCCATAATGGGGATGGTCCGATTTTTACATCTTTCACTATTCGTGCCACATATAAAGGATTGTCTTCCTGCGCTTCTACTGAAATCGAAATGTAGTCTTCCGCTTTTTCCGCTGAAGTGGTTACTTTCGGTTGTGGAAGGTTTACGTCTTTTCCTAAAATAGCCGCAACCTCATAAGCAACCCCCATCATGCTCATAGCATCAGCACGATTAGGTGTTAATCCTAACTCAAGAACTTTATCATCAAGATTTAATTGAGCTAGTGCGTCAGCTCCTGGCTCAACATCATTCGGGAATACAAAAATTCCTTCTGAGTATTCTTTTGAAACAAGCTTTGATTCAAAACCAAGCTCTTGAAGGGAACAAATCATTCCGTTTGATTCTTCGCCACGAAGCTTTGCCTTTTTGATTTTAAAATTGCCCGGTAAGACAGCTCCAACCTTTGCAACTACGACCTTTTGGCCTTTTGCAACGTTTGGTGCTCCACAAATAATTTGAACAGGCTCACCTTCGCCTACATCAACCAGACATTTATTTAATTTGTCGGCATTCGGATGCTGCTCGCATTCAAGGACATGACCGACAACAATTCCGCTAATGCCCTCTCCTAAATGATCAACACCTTCAACTTCAATACCACTTCTCGTGATTTTCTCTGCCAACTCTTCCGCAGTTACACCCGATAAATCAACATATTCCTGTAACCATTTATATGAAACAAACATTCTCTTTCTCCCTCCTTAGACCCGATTAAATTGTTTGATGAAACGATTATCATTTGTGTATAAATGACGAATATCATCAATTCCATATTTCAACATCGCAATACGCTCTGGGCCCATACCGAACGCAAATCCTGTATATTTCTTTGAATCAAAGCCGGACATTTCAAGTACATTTGGGTGAACCATACCAGCACCTAAAATTTCAATCCAACCTGTCTTTTTACATACATTACAGCCATCCCCGCCACATTTAAAGCATGAGATATCCATCTCTACGGAAGGCTCAGTGAAAGGGAAAAAGCTTGGGCGTAAACGAATTTCACGGTCTTCACCAAACATTTTCTTCGCAAATGTATTTAAAGTACCCTTAAGGTCACTCATGCGAATGTTCTCATCGACAACCAATCCTTCAATTTGCGTGAATTGGTGAGAGTGCGTCGCATCATCATTATCACGGCGGTACACCTTACCGGGACAAATGATTTTTACAGGACCTTTGCCTTCATGCTTTTCCATTGTTCTTGCTTGAACTGGAGATGTCTGCGTCCGAAGAAGAATATCCTCGGTGATATAAAATGAATCCTGCATATCCCTTGCAGGGTGATCTTTCGGTAGATTTAACGCTTCAAAATTGTAATAATCCTTTTCTACTTCAGGTCCTTCCGCAATTGAATAACCCATACCTAGGAATAAATCTTCAATTTCTTCAATTACCTTAGTTAGCGGGTGAGGTCCCCCAACATTAACAGGTCTACCTGGAAGTGTTACATCGATTGTTTCTGTAGCAAGTTTTCTTTCGACTTCTTCTTTTTCGAGTAGTTCTTGTTTTGCAGTTAATTTTTCAGTGATTTGCTCCCTGACTTCATTGACAAGGGCCCCCATTTTTGGACGCTCTTCAGCAGAAAGCTTACCCATTCCTCTTAGTACTTCTGTAATCGGTCCTTTTTTACCTAAATAAGCAACACGAATATCATTTAATTCTTTAAGATTCGTTGCAGCCTCTACTTTTGCAAGAGCCTCTTCTTTCAGCTCAAGTAATCTTGCTTGCATTGTTGTTCCTCCTTTTTTGGACAAAATAAAAAA
>NZ_JBALOX010000012.1:12935-13141 GCF_036965165.1 Bacillus sp. JJ1521
CGCGGTACCACCCTTGTTAACAATTACAACATCATAATTGTTCACTTCGTTTCGATAACGGCTAATGCCGGTACACCTTTACGTCTTTTTTCTTAGACGGTCCAAGTGCCAACTCAAGAGGTGAATTCACTTTCTTCTTCTATAAAAATGCTTACAGTCACGGCATTTTCTCCCTGAATAGTGAGTGGAAAGGTACTAGTCTCAAT
>NZ_JBALOX010000013.1:0-494 GCF_036965165.1 Bacillus sp. JJ1521
TCAATTCCTTTTTCAAAAAGTTCTTGTTTAATTACCTCAGGTCCCTTTGTCGTTGTATTGATTTGGGTTCGGACATAGGCTTTTGCAAATTCCTCATCATTTACATATTTATAATCAGCAAGCTTATGTAAGACATCCGGAATAATGGGGTCATCTACTTCCTTCTTCTTAAGATAATCGATGACTTCCTTCGTCGATCGCATTCGATATGATAAAAAATTCAGTGCCGAATTAAAAGCCTTTTTTACTTCATCTTCAAATTGGATTTCCGTTATATCGAGGTCATCCAATTCCATACCTTTTTTCAGCTGAAAGGATATCAGGATATCTTGATCGACGCTAAATGCATATTCCTCGCCATTGCCATTGCCGTAATCAAGAAATATATTGAATCGTTCCGTATTTTTCTTTTGAGTTGTGATTTTCGCTATTATCGCCATTTGAATTACACCTCGTCTTAATTCTAGCATAAGAAGATCAAATACGTCTTGACG
>NZ_JBALOX010000013.1:572-4906 GCF_036965165.1 Bacillus sp. JJ1521
CTTAAAAAGTTAAGGGAACTGAATAAAGTTTAAAGGATATATGGAAAACTTATTGAATTATGTAGGAAAAGATATGGAAAGGGAGAAAAACATGAAGATTGCTATTGCAGGTGGAACAGGCTTTGTCGGAAAAAAGCTTTCGGATTATCTTTTAGACCAACAGCATGAAGTGTTTATTTTAACGAGAAATGCGTCCAAAATAAGTCATCACCCTAGTCTCCATTATGTAGAATGGCTGGGGGCAAATAGAAGTCCCGAAAGTGAGCTTCAGGATGTTGATGCAATTATAAATCTAGCTGGAGAATCGTTGAATAGTGGAAGATGGACGGAAGCTCGGAAACGGCTAATTATTGACAGCAGAGTGACTACAACAAGGGAAATATTGCGCATCATCTCATCCATGCAAAAAAAGCCGAATGTATTATTGAATGCAAGTGCAATCGGAATTTATGGAACTTCTGAAGAAGAAACTTTTACGGAAGAGACTTCACGATTGGGAAGCGATTTTCTAGCAAATACGGTTTCTGCTTGGGAGCAGGAAGCAAACTTGGCTGCTGAGATAGGTGTGCGGACTTGTTTCTTACGACTTGGTGTTGTGCTTGGGGATGATGGCGGTGCCCTAACACGCATGGTTCTTCCTTATACGTTTTTTATCGGTGGTACGATTGGTTCTGGTAAGCAGTGGCTGTCTTGGATTCATATTGATGATGTGATTAGAGGAATGGAATTTCTTTTACATCATGAAAACTTGAGCGGAGCTATTAATTTCACTGCACCAAATCCCCTGCAAATGAAGGAGTTTGGACAAACTATTGGAAAGGTTCTTAATCGTCCTCATTGGCTTCCTGTACCCGGATTTGCTTTACAGCTTTTACTCGGTGAAATGAGTATTTTGGTGTTGGAAGGACAAAAGGTAATTCCGAATAAACTAATAGAGCATGGGTTTACTTTTACCTTTGAGACTGTTGAAAAGGCGTTAAGGAACGTCTTTCCAAGATGAATCGACATATTGCTACACAAATCCGCAGAAACGTCGAAATTACCAATAATTTGATACAAAAAATTCACAAAAAAACTATTTATTTTTACAAAACTTTCAAGTATGATACCTAAAGAAAGAAAAAAATTAACTCGACAATCACATATAAAACTTAAAATTGGCCAATACAAAGTGGCTAACTTTAGGGAAGGCAAATGGTGCGCCACCAGTTTCACTGGTTCTAGTGGGTTCGATTCCCACCCCGAAATTTTTTAATAACACAAAAAATTTCGAGGGTGGATCCGGACGCCACAGGTCCGGTCTGTCCTCATTTGGAGGGGAAACTGATGCTAAAAAAGCGTGAACTTCAGGATAGTCAAGCTCTTTATGACTTAATGGTGCACCCGGATGTCTTTCCTTTTGTACGTCAAAAGGCATATTCATATGAAGAGTTTTTATTTTTAACAAAGCAAACGATTGAGGCAGAAGAGCGAGGTGAACTGATTTCACGTACCATTTTAGACGAATGGGGCTCTCCAATCGGGACAATTAATTTATTCGATATCGCAGAAAATGCCGGTTTCCTTGGAACTTGGCTTGGAAAACCATTCCACGGTAAAGGCTACAATCAACCCGCTAAGGATGCATTCTTTGCTGAACTGTTTTATGAACTTGGGATTGAAACGATTTTTATGAGAGTTCGAAAAATCAATAATCGCTCCATGATGGCCGTACAAAAACTCCCTTATGTAACTTTCGCTAATGAAACTCGAAAGTCATTGCATGAGCAGCTAAATGCGAATGGGGATGTTTATAATCTTTTTGAGGTATCAAAGGATTTATATACATTACACACATTACGTGTTGGACATAATCTTGAAGAAGAGCATTTGAAAGAAGCTTGATTTATGACCCGTTTTTTAACGGGTTTTTTGTTTGGATTTTTTTTGGATGGATAAAATAATACTATATTACTTAGAAAGTGAGGGAACTTTGATGCCAAAAGATAAAAGGCGTGAAAAGTCGAAAAGCACATTAAGCAGTATGCAAGCAGTTACATATCAAAATGAATTCAAAAGGGCAGATAAAGCCGGCGGATATACAAATAAGCAAGGTCGCCATTAATTTTTTACATACAAATTTCCACTTATGAAGCTTGTTTTCAAGGTCATCCTATAATTGAGTAGGTTACGTCAGTGGCCTCTCCATTATTGTTTAGGATGGTGTTGATAATGGGAAGATCAAGGGGACAAAAATCACGTGATAAAAACAAAGGAAGCTTGCCACAGGTTCCAAAAAACATGAAATCAGATGGTCTTGATGTCGAGTTCTCACGTGAACTTGCTGACCAGGATGATTTAGAGGCACAAGTACGCTCTAATGCTGCCGATGCTAGAGCAAAAAAACGGAAAAACAAATAGATTAAAGTAATTGAAACCGAGGGGATATTATCCCTTCGGTTTTTCTTTTTGAAATCTCGTACTCCTCTTCTCCTCCGTGATACAAGCATATAAATGGCACGATACAATCTTTCAATGCATAGGATGAATGGATTGTAATACTCATAATTCATGGAGGTGAATGAAATGGAGTATCCAATTACAAGAGATTATATTCGTTTTGGAAATTCACGTTCAGGTCAAAAGACATCCAAGATTCGTTTTATCGTAAGTCATGATACAGGAAATCCTGGTTCAACGGCCTATGGAAATCGAAATTATTTTGACCGTTCACAGCCAAGTGCTTCTGCCCATACGTTCATTGATGACAAATATGTGCTAGAAATAATCCCGCTTACTGAAAAAGCATGGCATGTTCGTTATACCGTTACGAAGGACAATGAAATGTTTGGGGATGATGCAAATGATGCAGCGATTGGTGTAGAGCTCTGTCACGGTGGGAAAATTAATTTCCAAGAGGCATATAATCGATATGTCTGGTACCACGCTTATTTATGTGACAAATTTAATTTGGATCCAAAACGACATATCGTTGCGCATAGCACTTTAGATCCTTCTCGGAGATCAGACCCGCAAAATGCCTTGCGTCCACATGGTGTATCTTGGGAAGAATTTTTAAATGATGTACAAGAATCGTATAATCGCGACTTTAAAGGGATTCCGACGAGCAATCCAAAACCTGCTGTTGGAGGAGTTTCAGCTAAACTTCCAGTTCGTAAAGGAAATAAAGGTCCATTTGTAAAGGAAATTCAACAAGATTTGATTAAAGCTGGTTTCCCATTACCTCGTTATGGTGCGGATGGCAGCTTCGGTGCCGAAACTGAGAGCGCGGTCATGCGGTTCCAAAAACGATATGGGTTAGGTGTGGATGGACTAGTTGGTCCAGCCACTTTGAAGAAGCTTGAGGAAGTTATTAAACAGGGTAATTCTGTTCACGATGAGTTTCCACTTCCGGATGGAGTTTGGGGACGTGGCGACAAGGGTGAAGAAGTTCGCATGATCCAACGTGCGTTAAAGCATATCCACTTTGATCCGAAAATCATTGATGGCAACTACGGTCCTTTAACCGAGGATGCTGTTCGAAGATTCCAATCGATGTATGCGGCTCTTGCCGATGATGGGATATACGGCCCGAATACGAAAAAGTTTATACAGATGGAATTGAATGATATGTAAGATGTAACCCACTGGCGTCAGTGGGTTATTTTTATTTTTGACGTAATGGCAGTATTTTTCAGATAGTGGTAGTATTCCTGGAATAGTGGTAGTATTTTTCGGATAGTGGCAGTATTTCCGGAATAGTGGCAGTACCTTACCGTTTATTAATCTCCTTCCACACCTCTTCATACACTTTTTTCAATGGAATGCCGTTTTCTTCGGCGATTCTGCGGCACTCTTCATATTCAGGTGACTTTTGGACCGATTCTCCTTCGAAAATTCCTTCTTTTATCGTGACTTTGCCCCATTTCGTCATCACTTCTGTAAAGGTTCGCTCGAGTCGGTGAACGGTCAGAGGATAATATCGTAAGCCAAGTGTTGTTGTTTCTGTAAACAGGATTTGTTTCATTTGCGCCAATTTACTATTTGAGCAAAGGAGCTGCAAAAGGACAGCCGGACGGTTTTTCTTCATAAAAATCGGGGTGTAGTAGACGTCATTTGCCCCTGCATCAAATAATAAATCCATAACATAGCCAAGCCATTCGCCGGACATATTATCAAGATTTACCTCAAGCTTGATCATTTCGTCATCAATATGCTCATGATTGGGTGGAAGCTTTTTGTCCATAATACCCTCCCCTTTCATCCGAAAATTCATTACAGTTAGTATATCAGAAAAAAATAGCCCGCCACAACGGCGAGCTATCAACTATTCAATCAAATGCGCCTTGGCGTAT